>CAYPBV010000024.1:0-26669 GCA_964409025.1 uncultured Chitinophagaceae bacterium
GCCTCACCGGATTTGTGAAGAGCCTCAAAAACGGGTATAACCCACAGGAATTGATCTTATATCCGCAGAAAGAAGATAAAAATCCGCAGCCGGTTCCTGCAGAAAGCATTAATGAAGTAACCATTGAAGGCGAGGGAACATTTATTGCAGCATCTGTAAAAAAATATACAAACGAACTTGATTTTGATAAAATTTCGAGAATCCCCGATTTTGAAAATAAGGAAGTGTATGTAGTTCAAACACTGTTTTTAAGATTGCTGCACAAAGGTGATAAACTGAGTATGTATGTATACAAAGATCCTTCCCGTAATCATTATTTTATACAAAAACCCGGTGGTGAAATTGAAACGTTGCGTTATGTACGTTCTATCGACCCGGTTACAAAAACATCAGTAAGAGAATATCGGTATTATCAGCAGCAGTTAATACCATACGTAAGTGGTAACCGTAAACTTGAAAACAAATTAGAAGCTGTGGGCTGGAACGATAACAGTATGATCAAAATTTGTAAAGACATTAATGCCAACACTGCTGCTTATGCTATATATGAAGGACGAACAGCTGAAAAATCAGTACTTTTTTTAGGCTTAGGTGCAAACATGAGCAGCTTTAGTGCCGTTGATAAAAATGATTTTCAATCCTTTTTTCAAAACATGTCGTTCAGTAACAGTACACTGCCTGTTCTTTCCATAGGCTCTGAGTTAAGTTTTAACAGCAGCAGTAAGAACAATGGAGGCTTTCGGTTTCAGTTTGCATTGGCAGCTTTTCCATTTAACACAACCGGTACCAGTAACTGGAATGATAACGGTATACAGAGAACCGGAGCCATTAATGCAAAAGGTATAAATGTTATGTTTGGACCTGCAGTTAAATATCAATTCGGTAAATCATTTTCAATAGGTACGGGTGCTAATTTAAATATCACCGCTTTCTCACAGTTAAGAGGTGCATCATTACCTCAGTTTGCAACACAGGATCGCGTGTTTGGTGCTTTTGGTGGATCCAAAGCAGGGGCACCGTTAAGAATTATGCCTTTTGTGCAAGCACAATACATGTTTACACAAAAACATGGTGTACAACTTTTATTTGCGCCTGAACAAAAAAATGTGAAGTTTTATGAAGGTGCCAATCTTAAATTGGGTTATGCTTCTGTGTCTTACATATTTAAAATACCATCCGGTAAAGAATAATTGTAAGTAAGCAAAAACAAGTGAGGGTTAACGCCTCACTTGTTTATTAGATACCATTCCGCTCAAACAACCACTTAAACGGTCGTTGTTTTTCCGGCCTCAGATTAAACCGGTGAATACTTTTTTCTTTGAGTATGTGCATAGCCTCCTCCACTGAATCAGTAACATAAAACAGATGTTCATCTTCAGGTGAAATAGTACCACGTTCTTTCATTAAACGTACATGTTCTGTAATTTCTTTGTGAAACTCTTTATCAAAGACGATGATAGGAAAGTTCTGAATTTTTTTGGTTTGAATGAGCGTAATACTTTCAAACAACTCATCCAATGTGCCAAAACCACCGGGCATACAAATAAATGCATACGAATATTTAATAAGTAGTGTTTTCCGCACGAAAAAGTAACGGATGTTGACCCATTTATCGAGGTAAGGATTGGGCTGCTGCTCATGCGGTAAAACAATGTTGCAACCTACACTTCTTCCTTTTACTTCTTTGGCGCCTCTGTTTGCAGCTTCCATAAGGCCCGGCCCACCACCCGTCATTACAGTAAATCCAAGCTTAGCGGTTTCTGCGCCTACTTTTTGCGTGAGTTGATAATACTCATGGTCTTCATTATAACGGGCGGATCCAAAGATGGTAACACAGGGGCCCACAAAGGCGAGTGCACGGTAACCACGTATGAATTCTACTAATACTTTCCATGCAAATTTGAATTCTTTCCAACGGCTTTGCGGACCTTCTAAAAATTTAATTTCACTGGGGTGATTCATGGTTTTTTATTTTTTCTTTTGCATCCAAGGTAGTTCCGGTAATAACGCAGGTTCTTTAAAATAGTTGAGCCGTAAACTATCATTCCATCCGTTGGGGTTATTAAAAAATGATTTGGTGCTGAAGAAAATCATGCCGTACATATTGGGTGTGTTGCGCAGCATTTCAATCTGGCGGGGTAACAAGGTGCTGTCTTTCCAGGCTTCATCACGACCATTAGCCCTGTAAATACCCAACCCAATGTAGCAATACTTGCCGTATGTATTTTTACTCCACCAATCAATTAATACTTCATAAGGCGCTGCTTTATGACCCATTTCCCAATACAGTTGCGGTGCTACATAATCAATCCATCCTTTTTGCAACCACAATAAAATATCAGCATACAAATCATCATAATTGGTTTGCCCGGCTTTGGTATTACTGCCCCGTGGGTCTTTATCAGCATTGCGCCACACACCAAATGGACTGATGCCAAACTGCACATGCGGTTTGGTTTGGCGAATAGTTGTAAAGAGTTTGTAAATGATGGAATCCACATTGCTTCTGCGCCAATCATCTTTAGTCATTCCTTTTCCATATAATGTAAATTAAAGCGAATCAGGGAACTCTTTGCCGGCGATACGATAAGGATAAAAATAATCATCAAAATGAATGGCATCTACATCGTAGCGTTCTGTAATATCACGTATAACATCTACTACAAACTCCTGCGCCTCTTTATTGCCGGGGTCAAAATATTTTTTGCCTCCATAATCCAGAAACCATTGCGGATGCAAACGTGTAATGTGTGAAGGTGCAATGGAAGCTTTGCCTATACTAAAATCTGCTCTGTAAGGATTGCACCATGCATGAAATTCCATTTTTCGTTTATGTGTTTCATCAATCATAAACTGTAAGGGATCATAATAAGGCGATGGTGGCTTGCCCTGTACTCCACTCAGCCATTCGCTCCACGGTTCATAGGGCGATGGGTAAAATGCATCTGTGGCGGGGCGTATTTGCATAATAATGGCATTGAGTCCATTCCTTTTATGCATATCAAGGATGCGTATGAACTCTGCTTTTTGTGAATCAACAGGTAATCCTTTTCTTGAAGGCCAGTCAATATTATCAACAGTAGCAATCCATGCACCACGAAACTCAGGCTTTGTTTGTGCCAAAGTAAAAAAAGCAGTAAACAACAACAGTATTGATAAAACAGATTTCATAATCAAACCAAAATAGATGAATGCGTGGAAAAAACAACAGTATTAACCATGCTGATGTGGGTTTTCAACCGCATGAATGGGGCCAAACTCAGCTGTGTAAATTTTAAACAGCAATAAAAAATAACTGATAAGTAACGGTCCGAAAATAAAGCCCCAGAAGCCAAATAAACTCAATCCTACAATTACACCCAATACTGTTACCAGCGGGTGTACATTGCCCATACGCTTCATTATGGTTACTCTGGCCAGATAATCTACATTACCTGTAACTAATAGACTCCACACAGTTAACCAGATGCCTTGTGTGCTGTGGCCTTGTGAAAAAAGATAAACTACCAGCGGAATCCAGATAATAGCAGTACCAACTATCGGAAAAAAGGCAAACACACCTGTAATAAAACCCCAGAGTACAAATTCGTTTACGCCAAAAATCCAATATCCTATTAATGCAAAAACTCCCTGTATGAGCGATATAAGCGGAATACCAATTGCATTGGCACGTACCATGCTGATGGTTTCTGCACCCAATAGGTCAATATTATTTTCGTGCAACGGTAGAAAATAATCAAATGATTTTTCCATTTGTTTGCCATTGGTAAGCATAAAAAAATAAATAAACAGCATCATAAACAGATTGGTGATAATCATAGCGCTGCTGTTGAGAAACGAAGGAATGAAATTGGCAATTTTATTCTGGAGCTCTGTTAAGTTCTTACTGCTCAGCAGCTCCTGACCTGTCCATTCCTGCACCTGTGTAGATACAGATTGAAGTCCTTTTATTAATTCATCTGAATGGCTGAAGATATTTGCAATTTTGGGTGACAATAAGTTAACCATTCCCCATATGGGCATCCCAATCACAACAATAAAAGATAAAATAAAAATAGTGGCAGTAAGATTTTGATTCCATTTCTTTTTGATGGTAAGATAGCGATACCAGCTTCTGCTCAAAATGTATAAAGTAACCGCACCTAAAAAGCCGGGCAGAAAAATATACAGTTCCATTGCCAGTAATAACCCAAGTGCAGAAATTGCAATGAGCAGAATAATCTGTCTTAATCGGTTGCTGAAGGATGCCATATTTTGTTGTGATATGTACTGTTAAATGTAAGCAGCTTTTTTTAATCCTGCCACACGCTTAATCCTTCGCTGCAATTGGCACAGATGTCAATGTTTTTACGGCTGGTCATGAGTTCTTTTCTGAACTGTTTGTAGTTATCATTGTGCCATACTTCTTTAAAGGATTGCATTTTTAAATTACCGAGTTGGTGCATGGCGTCTTTATCAAAACAACAGGGTACTACCAATCCATCCCATGTAATCACATTGGCATGCCACAGTTTCCAGCAATGATTCTGCAAGTTGTTTTTGGGAACGGTTTCGCCTTTTGTATTCTTTTTATAACGACTGTATTTGCTCATGGTAGGAATTAATTGATTGGGGTCGTGTTCATAATCATACACCTGTGCCGTTTTAAACCACACATCATCTACACCTGTTTCTTTGGCCAGTTGTTTTACATCGTTTAACTGATGTTCATTGGGCTTTACCACCAAAAACTGAAACACTACAAAAGGTGTTTTACTTTTTAATTCCTTCTTCCACTTCACAATGTTTTTGGCACCCTCCAGTACTTTATTCAACTGTCCGCCCACACGGTATTGTTCATACACATCCTGTGTAGTGCCGTCAATCGAAATGATTAAACGGTCCAGCCCGCTTTCTACAGTTTCCTTTGCTTTTGTATCTGTTAAGTAGTGAGCGTTAGTTGAAGTAGCCGTATAAATTTTTTTGGCTGATGCGTAACGCACCATTTTTAAAAATTCAGGATTGAGATAAGGTTCGCCCTGGAAATAGAATATGAGGTAGAGAATTTCTTTATGAATATCATCAATGGTTTTTTCAAAAAAACTTTTCTGCAGCATCCCAGTTGGTCTTGTAAACTCTCTGAGCCCGCTGGGGCATTCAGGGCAACGGAGATTGCAGCTTGTGGTAGGTTCAAATGAAATAGAAACCGGATAGCCCCATTGAATGGGTTTGCCCATGAGTTTACTTAGTTGGTAGCTGCTCCACACTTTAGCACCATTCCAAACACGCCGAAAGGTAAGTTTTGAAAGAAGGTTGAGAATATCGTTTGTTTGAAGGCGACCCATGTGCCTTCAAAGATAAGTGCCACTTCCTTTAGTCTGGGGTATCAACAGCAACCATCTTAACAAAAAAATTATTTTCAAAATCATGGTGAGGTGGAAAAGAATTCCTACTTTTACTTAGTTGCATAAACAACTATATGCCAAACAACCAATTTAAAAAAGGAGAATTGTACAGCTTTATGACCGGTAAAGCCAGTACAGCTATAGCACGCCGTTTGCAAAAGAATTTGAAACAGGCGGGTATTGAAATTACCGTGGAGCAATGGAGTGTGTTGTATCATTTATGGAAGAATGATGGTTTGAGTCAGCAGGATTTGTGTAATGCTACATTCAGAGATAAGCCCAGCATTACAAGATTGGTTGACAATCTGGAAAAACTCAAATTGGTAAAACGTGTAGCCAGTAAAAGTGACCGGAGAATCAACCAGGTGTTTTTAACCGAAGCAGGTAAAGAGCTGGATGATAAAACCATGAAAGTGGCTAATGATACACTCAATGAAGCTTTGGTGGGAGTGAGCAGCGATAAAGTGGAAATTGCCAAAGAAGTATTGCAGGTGGTGTATGATAATTTGAAGTAAACGCTTCGTTCATATAAAAAATTAAACATCTTAAACTCAAACACTATGAGTACCGCAACACAAACACAAGTATTGAAAGGTGGCGAATGGTTGATAAAACCAAGCCTGCCGCAAGACACGTTCACTCCCGAAGATTTTAACGAGGAGCAACAAATGGTGAAAGATATGTGTCATTCGTTTCTTGACACAGAAGTGTTACCCATTGTAGCCCGTATTGATAAAATGGAGCCCGGCCTCATGCCCTCCCTCATGGATAAAGCAGGTGAGCTTGGCTTACTGGGTACATCGGCACCGGAAGAGTATGGAGGCCTGGGTAAAGATTTCATTACTTCTACATTGGTGAACGAAGCTTTGGGCGGCGGTCATTCTTTTTCTGTAGCGGTGGCAGCGCATACCGGCATTGGCACATTACCAATTTTATATTTTGGTACGCTTGAGCAAAAAGCAAAGTACATTCCTAAACTTGCAAGCGGTGAGTGGAAAGGTGCTTACGGACTAACGGAGCCCAACAGCGGCAGTGATGCCTTGAGTGCTAAAACAACTGCTGTGCTGAGTGCAGATGGTAAACATTATATCCTCAACGGACAAAAATGCTGGATTACCAATGGTGGTTTTGCAGATGTTTATACTGTGTTTGCAAAAATTGACGGTAAAGAGTTTACAGGTTTTATTGTAGAGCGTGGAATGGAAGGCTTTACTCAGGGCAGTGAGGAAGATAAGATGGGTATTAAAGGTTCCTCAACTGTTCAATTGTATTTTCAGGATTGCAAAGTGCCTGTTGAAAATTTGCTGGGTGAAAAAGGGAAAGGTCATGTCATTGCCTTCAACATTTTAAATATCGGTCGTTTAAAACTGGCTGCTGCTGCAATAGGTGGAGCCAAACGAACACTCAATGTGTCTTTGCAATACGCTGTAACCCGTGAGCAGTTTAAACAACCCATCATTAACTTTGGTGCTATTCAACACAAACTGGCTGAAATTGCATTACGCATCTGGGTGCAGGAAAGTGCTTTGTACCGCTCTGCCCAATGGATTGAACAAAAAGAACAGGAACTCCTTACAAGCGGTAAACCATTTAACGAAGCATTACTTGGCGCTGCTGAAGAGTATGCCATTGAATGTGCCATGCTCAAGGTAGATGGAAGTGAAGTGCTTGATTTAGCAGTAGATGAAGGTGTGCAGATACATGGCGGTAATGGTTTTAGTGCCGAGTATGAAATTTCAAGAGCCTATCGTGATAGCCGCATCAACCGTATTTATGAAGGAACCAATGAAATCAACCGTCTCTTGACAGTTGATATGGTACTGAAGCGTGCTATGAAAGGCCGTCTGGATATCATGGGTGCGGCCATGGGTGTGCAGAAAGAACTGATGAGTATTCCTGATTTTGGCAGTGAAGATGATACGCCTTTTGCAAAAGAGTTCAAAGCCATTGCGAATTTCAAAAAAGCAATTATGCTGGTGGCCGGGGCTGCCGTACAAAAGCTCATGATGAAGATTGAACAGGAGCAGGAAATACTGATGAATGTAGCGGATATGGCGATTCAGACATTTAATGCTGAAAGTGCGTTACTGCGTGCTGCTAAACTAGCGGAAGCAAAAGGAGAGGCGGCTGCACAATTTGAGCTGGATATGATGCGTACTTATTTATACGATGCGGCTGATAATATTAATAAGTTTGGTAAAGATGCCATCAATGCATTTGCTGATGGTGATGAACATAAGATGATGTTGCTTGGGTTGAAACGTTTTACTAAAGTAGAGCCGTTTAACAGTAAAGAAGCCAGAAGAAGAATTGTAGCGAAAATGCGGAATGATGGGAAGTACCCGCTGTAACTGAATAAGTAAGGAAAATAAAAAACCGCTCTTAAAAAGGAGCGGTTTTATTTTGTAAAAACTATTTGCCTAAACAAATAAGTCGTTTTAATTATCTCATGAAACGGAAAACTTCTGATTGACCTTTTCCATCAACAACCTGAACGATATAAACACCTTTTGATAAACCAGTAACATCCAAATCTGATTGCAAGTTTGAAACAGTTACCTGTTTAAGAAGTGTACCGTTGGTATTCATTAATCTTATTTGTTTGGCACCTGCTTCAAAAAACTGAACACGAACACTGTTGCCGGTTGTAGCAAATAAGGTTTTAGTATTGTTATTACCCACTTTTACAATTGCAGAGAACGTTCTCTTTCCATCATTATCATACTGGGCTAAGCGATAATAATATACAGAGTTGCTAGCATTATTGTCAGTAAAAATATAGTTTGATCTGCTTTGTGTAGTACCTACAGCCTGTACTGATCCGATTTTTGTAAAACGGGCACCATCTTCTGAACGTTCTACATCAAAATGTGAAGCATTAATTTCCTGGATGGTTTCCCAGTTCAGTTGCACTGTACTGTTATTATTTCTTTTAGCAGTAAAATCGCCCCAGGTTACAGGCAGTGAACCTGCACTTGCAGTTGTATATCCAAAAAAGAACTGAATACGTTGACCTTCAGCACTGTTTGAAAAATTGCCGGAAAGCGTTACTGTACCGGTTACTGTAAAGCCATTTGTGAGAGCAGTATTAATTGTATACCACTGTGATTCACCATCATCGTTACTGCGCTCGTAATTGCCGGTAAAAGGAATTCCTTCAATCACCAGATTACTTACACGGATTGTAGATGCAGAATTGTTAGTGCGAACAGTTAAACCGAAGTAATTAATAGTAGATGGGGCAGCAATTTTGCCATCAGTTGTTAAACGTGTGCTTACATTATTAAGCGTAGTTGTAGTTACACCTGCGCCAATAGTTGTTACAGTAGTAAATGTATTTAATGCAGGGTTGTAAGTTATAGAAAACGTGTAAGTACCGCTGGTTCCGTAATTCAAGCTTTGATCCACACGGCTGCCGCTGCGGTTACTTCCCAGGTCAGGGATACCTACAAAAAGGCCTTGAGATTGAGTGCTGTTTTGATTGCGGACATTTCTGTAACGAACACCAAGTAAACTTTCCACGGTTCCGGGTAAAGTACCGCTTAATAATTGTTGTGCATTGATACCTTGTGAAAAGGTGATTGTTGCAAATAATACAACTAAAATCGAGTAGAATTTTGTTTTCATCTTATAGGGTTTAGGGACGAACTAATAGTTTTTACTTAGCAAAGATACATGCGTTTTTCATTTATCTAAATATTCTACTTATTTTTTTTTAAAAATACCATTAGGCTCGTATAAATAACAAGTAGTTTTACGAATGAAAACGTTTGCAGAGACTACTTTACATTTACGTATGATAAAAAATCGTTTACGCATTAGCATTCAAATCCTTCTTTTCTTTCTTTTCTTTTCTCTTGATTCACTTTCAACAAGCGCACAAAAGGTGTTTTTGCGCATTGTAAGTCCCGCCAAAAATGAAGTCAAAACAAACAGCTCAAAACAATTTATTACAGGTGTTACCTGTAAAGAGTGCAGCGTTACAGTAAATAATACAATTGTAAAAGTGTGGCCTACGGGTGCATTTGCTTTTCAGGTGGATTTGAAAATGGGCGATACGAGTTTTCAATTGATTGCTGCTGATTCAAAAGGATTTAAAACAACACAAACCGTTCTTTATTCGTATCAGCTTCCTGTAAAAGAAAAAGAAATTACGGCCAACACAGTAGAATACTGGCGTATGGAACCGCAGGGAGACTTGATATTAAAGCCCGGTGATGTGTTGAAGATGACATTGAAGACAGTAAGTGGCGCATCAGTAAAATTGGAAAACGGATTTGAATTGAAAGAAGTGCAGGTGAAAGATTCAAACGGTATCAAAGGAATTTATAAGGCTGAGTATATAATAAAGGATGGTGATGATTTGCTGCGTGCAAACAAACAGAAATTAAAAGCTGTTATCACTACTTTGAATAATGAGCAGATTGAAGCTACCAGCCGATCTTCCTTTGCATTAATGGAGCAACCCATCATCATACAAACAAAAGGGAAGCTTCCTTATCTCTTGGTAGGCTTGGGCGAAGACCGCCTGGGCGGTACCAAGATTGGCTACCTTGACTCACTTATCAAACTAAAAGCAGTAAGTAAAGTTGCAGATAAGTATTGTGTGCAATTGAGTAAATACCGTACGGCTTATATTGAAGAACAGCATGTGGATGTGTTGAACAATGGCAGCTTTTCACCCGCAGCTATTACCGGCAATATGCGTGTGTGGGGCGATAGTGTGTTTGATTATGTATCGCTCAATCTACCAGAACGATTAGCGTACCAAAGTACGCAGCAAATCAATCCTTCTGTAATTATAGTAGATGTGTTTGGCGCCACAGCAAATGCCAACTGGATAACTCAACTGCAAAGCATTGAAGAAATTAAGAATGTAACCTATGAGCAGCTGCAGGATGAATTGCTCCGCATACGAATAGAACTTACGCATGAGCAGCATTGGGGACATACCATTTATTACTCCGACAACAATTTAATTGTTCGTGTAAAGCGGCAGCCCAAAAGTTTATTGCTGAAAGATTTAGTGATTGGTGTAGATGCGGGGCATGGTGGTACCAATAAAGGTGCGTTTGGCATAACGGGCATTATGGAAAAAGATATGACGCTTTTAATTGCAAAAGAATTACAGCTGGCATTGGAAGCAGAAGGTGCAACGGTTATTATGACCCGTATAAAAGACACAACCTATGATAATCATGATCGTTATACGTTCTTCAAACAAAAAAATCCCGATCTCTTAATCAGTATTCATCTCAACAGCAGTGCCGATCCTGTTCGCATAAAAGGTGTAAGTACCTATTACAAACACATTGGCTACCGTTCACTTACACAATCCATTTTAAAAGAAATGCTCACCATGGGTTTGGGTGAATTTGGCAATGTGGGAAATTTCAACTTTATTTTAAATGGATTTACGGAATTCCCCAATGTGCTGGTTGAAACATTGTTCATATCGCATCCTGAAGATGAAACAAATGTGCTGACGGCAACTTACAGAAAACACATGGCAGAGAAGATTGTGATGGGGGTGAAGGAGTGGTTACTATCAATCAAATAACAACTCATCAGCCGTGAGCGTCAGCCGGGCAGCTTTCTTCGTTTCCACCATTTCTCCGCTTCCACCGCTACAAACACAATGGATGAAATGCCAATTGCCAGCAACAGTTCATCCCATGTTAATGGTTGTGTATTGAAGAATGTATTCAACACAGGAATATAAATTGTACAGAGCTGCAATACAAACGTGAGCAGTACAGCGCCCAATAAAACTTTGTTGGTAAAAATGCCTTGCGCAAATAACGACTCACGTTCGCTGCGTATCGCCAGTACATGCCACATCTGTGCAAAACACAAAACGGTGAATACAATCGTTTGCCAATGCGTATTACCTGTATAAATTTCAAATGCCTGTGTACCTAAGGTGAGTAAACCAATTAAAAATCCTACCCATAAAATATGATAACCCATACCACCGGAGAAAATACTTTCTTTTGATTGCCTTGGTGGACGGTTCATGATTTGCTTTTCCTCAGGCTCTGCTGCCAGCGCCAGTGCAGGAAAACCATCTGTTACCAGATTGATCCATAAAATATGAATGGGCAATAGGGGAATAGGTAAACCCACAAGCGGCGCCAGCATAATGCTCCATATTTCTGCACTATTACCCGTCATGATGTATTTGATAAACTTGCGGATGTTGTCAAAGATGCGGCGGCCTTCACGCACTGCTTTTACAATGGTGGCAAAATTATCGTCCAGCAAAATCATGTGTGATGCTTCCTTAGAAACATCTGTTCCTGTAATACCCATAGCCACACCAATGTTTGCTTTTTTCAACGCAGGTGCATCGTTAACACCATCACCTGTCATGGAAACAAAATGTTCTTTCTTTTGCAGGGCTTTTACAATATCTAACTTTTGTTCCGGACTCACACGGGCATATACACGAATGCGTTCTACTTCATTGGAAAACTCTTCATCACTGAGTTTATTTAATTCAACACCCGTAATGATTTTATCATCTCTGTGTTGTAATATGCCAATCTCTTTTGCAATTACTTCCGCCGTTACAGGATGATCGCCGGTGATCATTACGGGTTGAATGCCTGCTGTTTTACATTCTGCAATTGCTGCTTTTACTTCTGGCCGGGGCGGATCAATCATGGCTGCAAGGCCTGTACATTGCAGTTCTGATTCAATTATTTTTTCATCCAGCACTTCAGGTAAATTATTCATCCATTTCATTCCGTAAGCAAGTACACGCATTCCCTGCCTTGCCATGGCATTGGATTGTGTAAGTACTTCATCCACATCATATAAGTCCTGTTTGCAACGTTGAAGTATGGATTCTGTTGCGCCTTTGGTAATCACCAAAAAACGATTATCTGCTGCATGTATCGTAGTCATGCATTTACGATCGCTGTCAAACGGTAATTCATCTACACGTGGATATGCCTCTGCAAGCAGTGCAGCATTCATTCCCTGTTTTAACGCAAATTCAACCAAAGCAATTTCTGTGGGATCGCCTGTAAGCTTTCCTTCGCTCTGCTTTACATCGTGATTGAGCAACATGGCAGCAATCAAGGTATCTTTATCATCAATTTCCATTTTCTTATCATCCGGCTGCCAGGTTTGCATTACTGTCATTTTATTCTGGGTAAGTGTTCCTGTTTTATCAGTACAGATATAAGTAACACTGCCTAATGTTTCTACCGCATGCAGTCTTCTTGCTAATGCATTATTCAATACTAAACGTTTGGCTCCAAATGCAAGAGCAATAGTTATAACCGCAGGCAATGCTTCAGGTATGGCAGCAACAGCAAGTGAGAGTGCAGTGAGCAGCATCTTCAACCAGTCTTCGCCTCTTAAATAACCTACTAAAAACAATAAACCGCAGAGGAGCAAAATAAAAAGAGAAAGTTTTTTACTGAAATCCGTCATACGTACCTGGAGCGGTGTGGCACTTTCTTTTTCCTGGAGCATACGTGCTATTTGTCCCAGTTCAGTGTTCATACCTGTTGCCACCACAATACCTTTGCCTCTGCCATACGTAACAGAAGTTCCTTTAAACGCAAGATTTAAACGGTCACCCACCGGTAACTCTTCGCCATGCAGTTCATGAGTAATTTTTTCAATGCTGTGACTTTCGCCGGTTAAGCTGGCTTCATCTATTTTAAGGGAATTACTTTCCGTTAAACGCAAATCTGCTGGTATCATATTTCCAGCTTCTAACAGTACTACATCACCGGGTACTAATTGAGAGGCTGGTACAGAAATAAATTTGCCGTTACGCAGCACAGATGCAAATGGAGCAGCCATTTTTTTCAAGCTCTCCAGGGCTTTTTCTGCACGATACTCCTGTATAAAACCAATGATGGCATTGAGTATAACAATAGCAATGATAACAATGGTATCTTTTACATCGCCTATCAAACCTGAAATAACAGCGGCCGCTACCAGCACCAGGATCATCACATCCAGAAACTGGCGCACAAACATCATAAGTGGAGATTTCTTTTTTGCTTCCTGCAATTCATTAGGTCCATATTCCTGCAGACGTGCAGCGGCTGCCATATCTGTTAATCCGTTTACATTGCTGCCGGTAAGATGTATTACTTCATGTGCGGGGAGTAAATGCCAGTTCATAAAGAATGTTTCATGTAAAATATAAAAATAATCATCAGTGTGTTACAATTAACTATTGCCTGCAATGTAAAAGGGTGATATCAATCAGTACGGTAGTTTGATTTTTTTAATCAAAACGTAATCTGCTGAATTTAGGAAACAGGTTTGCCGGGCTCTTTTTTTCTGCCTCTCTTAAAATCCGCTATCTTCGCCCCCTGTTCAATAAAACCCTGCTATGCTTCCCAAATACAAACGAATTCTTCTTAAACTCTCCGGCGAATCTTTAATGGGCGATAACAATTTTGGAATGGATTCCACAGTCATTTCGCAATATGCCCAAAGCATTAAAACGATTACTGATTTAGGTGTGCAGGTGGCCATCGTTATTGGCGGAGGAAATATTTACCGTGGTATGAATGAAGCAGAAACAGGTATTGAACGGGCGCATGGTGATTATATGGGTATGCTGGCAACGGTTATTAATGGCATGGCATTGCAGGCAGGTTTGGAAAAAGTAGGTGTTTACACCCGTTTGCAAAGTGCTATTAAAATGGAGCAGATTGCAGAACCTTATATTCGCCGCAGGGCCATTCGTCATTTGGAAAAAGGTAGAGTGGTAATTTTTGGTGCAGGCACGGGTAATCCTTACTTCACCACTGATACAGCAGGTTCACTGCGTGCCATTGAAATCAATGCCGATGTTATTTTAAAAGGCACAAGAGTTGATGGTATTTACACAGCAGATCCCGAAAAAGACCCCACTGCCACAAAATTTGATACCATCACGTTTCAGGAATGCCTCAGCAAAAACCTGCGTGTTATGGATATGACTGCCTTTACCCTGTGCATGGAAAACAAATTACCTATCATCGTTTTTGATATGAACAAACCGCACAACCTCAAGCGTGTTGTTACCGGCGAAAAAGTAGGTACTATCGTAACTGCATAAACTGCACAGGCTTGGGGAAAAGTTCAAACCCTTTGCATTTGGTGAATCAATATTGTGCAGTTAACTTTCATTCTGAAATAATTGTTTGGATACTGATTGCAGTTTTTTATTGAATCATTTTTGGTGAACAAAGCCGGGTTCTGAAAAATACAGAGGGTTGCCCTGTTCATATTTCTGTTTTCATGGCATCTGTGTTTTACTGTTCAGGCACTATTTCAATACATCATCAACCTGTTGAAGGAAGATCAAAACCCTGTTTAAACTTATAACGCATCATGACTTTATTTCTGGCCATACAAACAAGCATCGTTGAAATTGCCTTTTTCGGCTTTATTGCAATCATTGTAGGTTTTGTAATTCACTATGTATGGAGTTTGCGCCATGGCAATTCTGAAATGCAAAACATACAGAACCGCCGGTTTGAAGAAGAAGCACAGCAGTGGCGCTTAAAATATTATGAACTGAACGACCAGCGTCAAACAAATACAGATGACTTGCAGCGCCAGTTGGAAATTTCGCACAAGCGCCATATTGAGCTGCAGGAAGAAATGCAGGAGATGCAGCAACTCAACAATCAATTATTACAGGCATCCAGAGAAATAAAATCAACTGCAACTGATGGCGGTGCTTCACAATTTCTGCAAAAGGAACTGGAACAATCGCTGGAAAAGCAACAGGAATTGAGGGATGAAATTGCAGAACTGCAGGAATTAAATGCTTATCTCAAACAATCAGCTAAAGAAAAACAGGGCGCTGAAGTACACAATCCCATACATGAAGATTTGAAAGGACAGTTAGAGCGTGCGCTTGCACGTCAGATTGAAATGCAGGATGAAATGGAGGAGCTGAAACAGCTTAATGATCATTTAAAGCAGCAAAGCAAACAGGTAAGTACTACCACAGTACCCGCAACTGCAGTTAACTCCAATGAATATTTGCAGCAATTAAAACTGGCACAGGAATATCTGGCGGAGCACAATCAAACCATTGAAAAATTATTAAAGCAATCTGAATCGCTGGATGAACTACAGGCAAAATATACACAAACCTCAAAGCTCAACGAAGCATTGAATCAGCAATTACTTGCTGCACAAAACAAATTGCATGAAAAAGAGGAGGAGCTCTACCGTGTTAAAGAGCGGGTACAAATGACAGCGGCCATGAAAGAACAGCTGGAAACAGCTTATGTTGAGTTTCAGGAAATGCAGGAAAAACTGCTAAGGGTAGAAAATCAATTGGCGCAACCTACCGGGCAACTCATGAAGTATGAAGAGCTGGAAGAAGCCAATCGCATCATGAATGGCGAAATCACACATGCTCGTGCACGACAAAAAGAACTGGCTGAAGAAAACTCCCGCTTGCAGCAGGATGTAACAGAGCTTGAAACAAAACTTCGTGAACTTGAATATCAAAAGCAACAGGTGGTTAACCGTAATGAATTTTTGGAGCAACTCAATAAAGACCTTCAGGAAATGAATAAGCAAAACAAACGCATGGTTACTCAAATGCGCCGCTTAACTGAGATAGAGAGTATGATGAGTAAGATTACGGGTGATACAAAGCAGTAATTTGTGAAAACCATTTATTTCATCAGTGGATTGGGAGCAGACAGCAGAGCCTTTAACAACATCACTTTGCCGCCGGATGTTCAGTCAGTTCATCTTGACTGGATTCCTCCACATCATAACGACACGATAGCTACTTACGCAGAGCGCATATGTGCCCGTATTAACACTTCTCAACCATTTTACTTAGCCGGACTTTCGTTTGGCGGTATGATAGCCGTAGAAATGCTCAATTATGTACAACCGGTAAAAACAATTTTGCTTTCAAGCGCTGCTTCAAAACATGAACTGCGTAAAATGTATGTATGGGCTGGGCAAGTGGGGTTACACCGGTTGTTTACCCGCAATCTCGCCCGAAGCGGTTCTTTCCTGTTATCATATCTGTTTCAATTAAAAACATCTTCTGAGCGAAAGCTTATTATGCAGATGATGAATGATACTGATCCCCAATTTTTCAAATGGGCAGTACAGGCCATTGTGAGCTGGCAGCGTACAGAAGCGCCGGCACAGATTATACGTATTCACGGCACTGCCGACAGAACATTGCCACCTGTTAATATAACCTATGAATATCTGATAAAAGGTGGCGGACATTTTATGGTTTCTTCAAAGGCACAGGAACTATCTCAGATACTGGAAAAGATTTTGAATGAGCCATAAAAGATTCTTTTACTGTTTGATAGTAGTAAAGCCATTGACAGCATTTTTCCGATCATTTCATTGCCTTACCATAATCATTATAAATTTTATGGTTCAAGTGCACTGCATGCATAGCTTTGCACAGCAAAACAAATTTTTATGCAAAGCATTTCACACATACGTAAGGACTATACTCTGCAAACACTCAATGAAGCTGATGTACATGCAAACCCAATAGAGCAATTTACCAAATGGTGGAATGAAGCCGTAGCATCTGAAATTGATGAGCTCAATGCCATGACGCTTGCTACCGCTTCAGCCGAAGGTGTACCATCTGCCCGTATTGTACTCCTCAAAGAATACAATCAGTTAGGTTTTGTGTTTTTTACCAATTATGAAAGTGCTAAAGGGCAGGAACTTGCTGAAAACCCCAGAGCATCATTATTATTTTTCTGGAAAGAGCTGGAGCGGCAGGTGAGAATTACAGGTATGGTTGAAAAAATTTCTGCAGCTGAAAGTGATGATTATTTTTATTCAAGACCCCTTGGCAGCCGGATTGGTGCTAATGCTTCACCTCAAAGTCATGTCATTGAAAACCGGGAATGGCTTGAAAGCAGGGTGGAGCAAATGAGCAAGCAAAGTGAAGAAGCTATTAAACGTCCGCAAAACTGGGGCGGCTATCGTGTAAAACCGATTATTATTGAGTATTGGCAGGGAAGACCAAGTCGATTACATGATCGTATACAATATACCTTGCAGGATAATGGTGCGTGGAAAATAGAACGTTTAGCACCTTGAGTAATGAATAATTGAATAGTTGATAATGGATAATAATGTTGATTGTATTATCCATTATCAAATTATCCCTTAAGCTTTTTTAGGAGCTGCTTTTTTCTTCGGTTTTGCCGGGCGTGACTTACCAAATGATCCTTTTGAAATTTTACCACGTTTTGTTTTTTTATCACCTCTTCCCATAGTAATTTTTTAGTTTAAATATATAAATAGTAAAAGAAAAAAGCAGGAAACATATTTGCACATGCTTTTTATACGTATGATTACAGTTTGTCAGCCAGTTCTTTACCTGCTTTAAACTTTGCTACTTTCTTTGCTTTAATTTTTATGGCTTCTCCTGTTTTAGGGTTACGGCCGGCACGTGCTTTTCGCTTTCCTACTGTAAAAGTTCCAAACCCAACTAAGGTTACTTTTCCATCCTTTTTAAGAGTTTTGGTTACAGCATCAATAAAAGAATCAACCGCAGCATTAGCCTGTGTTTTGGAAATGCCGGCATCATCTGACATCTTGGCTACTAATTCAGCTTTATTCATGTGTTTATTTTTTATTTTAAATTTTTGTCACATGGCATGCCCGGCTATTCGCAAATTGCATATCCGGAACACGGCCATTTCATAATGTGTTTTTTTAGAGGCGACAAATATAGAGGGTTTTAAACTGCAATAAAATTTTTTTAATACACTCATGAAATTTTTGCGTTGTGTGCTCAAACCCTTAAGCAGCATGCTTTACAGCAAAATACTTATCCACATATTTCTTCCTTTTTCCTGTTGTGTATTAAAAAAAAATTACTCAGCACGCTGCATTACAGTGCGGAATGCAATAAAATCAGTGCCCCATTTTTTCAACCCTTTTTCACGCATGTTGGTTGCAAATTTTTCAATATACTTATTATAGAATGCTTTACTATCAGCATAATATTGAGCGGCATAAGTGGGGCCTTCTTCTTCATCTACTTCCAGCAGGCGCAGTAGCTCAAAGTGTGTAAAGCAACCTGTTTGCACCATTTCAGGCATATGTTCCTCTTTCATCCATTGCAGCCACTTGTTATGAATGTTCCAATTTACTTTTATGGTAACGTTATAAAGAATCATTTTATCTTATTTTAATTCCAGATAAACCGGACAATGATCACTATGCTTTACATCCGGATAAATCTCAGCATCTTTTATTCTGTTTTTTAAAGGTTCCGTTACATTAATATAATCAATGCGCCAGCCTTTATTGTTCAATCGCACACTGGGGAAGCGCTGACTCCACCAACTGTAACGGTGTGGCTCCGGATGAATGGTTCTGAACGTATCAATCCAGCCACTATTTAAGAACTTTGTCATCCATGCACGTTCATCAGGCAAAAATCCACTGCTGTTTTTATTCCCTTTTGGGTCGTGGATATCAATTTCATTGTGTGCAATATTATAATCACCCAGCAAAATGAGGTTTGGCTTTTTCTTTTTGAGTTTGTTAATCCAGGTGTACATCTCATCCAGCCATATATATTTAAAATCCTGGCGTTCATCACCACTGGTGCCGCTGGGGAAATAGGCATTGATTAGTCGTATATCACCAAAATCGAGCTGTATTACTCTGCCCTCATCATCACTTGGTCCGTGGCCATTGCCATATTCTACATTGTCAGGTTTAATTTTTGTAAACACTGCTACTCCACTGTATCCTTTTTTTTGGGCGCTAAACCAAAAGTCGTGATAACCCAGGGCGTTAAACGGTTTGTGATCCACATCTTCTTTTTGTGCTTTTGTTTCCTGCACACAGATGATATCGGCAGGGTTGGTTTTAAGCCAATCTAAAAATCCTTTTTTTACAGCGGCACGGATGCCGTTTACATTGTATGAAATAATACGCATCGTTTTAATATAGAATGTTAAAGATAGATATTCAGACTCTTACGGAATATAATGCTTATTCACGCCGCAGGACGATTAAAACGGAACTGTCTTTTAATAACTGCTTTTCTCTTCTTTTAAATATATTTTTTATCGGGTTAATGCCCCATGTTGCTTTTTTGCAAAAAGGAAAAATCAATTGCAATTTGTTAAAATACTCCTCATCGGCAGTAATGGCTGCAAAGGAAGTATCAATTGCCAATGCTGTAGCTGAAATAAAGGCTGTGTCAGTACATAACTCAGTTCCGGATTTTATGGGTACGTTATAGAAACAATAGTAGCCGGCAGCTGCAATTTGTTTTAAAGCTGCAGCATTGTGAGATTCAAATACAATTTTATTTTTAATGGCATATAGTGAGTCCAATTGTTGTAAAATCATTAATGCAGCAGACAGGTTTTTAACATTGAGATTTTTACAATCAAACCAGAAATATTTATTGGCTGCTTTCTTTTGCTTCAAAAAATCGGCTGCACTGATGTTGTTTGATTTTTCCGGCGGATGATACACATCCAGTCTCATATTGATGGTGTCAATATTTACATCCATTTCAAAACCGTCATACGCATCTGCATATTCATTAAATTTGGCAAGTTGGTTGGTGCGGTGCAGCCATAAGCCTTTTGCCGGAAAAGATCGTTTTGAAGTTCTGATACCATTAAAATTATGGAGAAACTCTTTTTTTTCTGTAAGACATGTTTGTTCCTTACAGGAAAAAAGAAGCGGCAGCAGCGTAATCCAGCTATATTTAATTAAATAATTCATCGTTAATGACATCTCAAAGATATGCAGGCAAAGTTGTGAGTGTACTGCAATTTTATTTTCTGCTGCTTTTTTTGTTTACAGGCTACAGGATGTTATTAATAGTTACAAGTACTAAAAGCGATATACAGCTACCTGAAGTTTTTTTGACAGGATTGCGGTTTGACGCCAGGTGGGCAAGTCTCTTAACGTTGCCGGTTATTATTATTTTTTTTGTACAGTTACTGCTGCGTAAGATTAATCTGAATGTTTTTTTAAGATGGTATGCTGTAAGTGCATTGGTGTTACTTCTTTTACTCATTACACTGGATTTTTATTATTATCAATATACTTCTTCAAGATTATCACCTGTTTTACTGGAAATTATCAGTCCATTTTCTGTTGCAGTAAAAATGGCCTGGCAAAGTTATCCTGTAATAACAGTTGGTTTTTTAATAGCTATTGTCACCTGGTTACTTTATAAGTTTTTAATGAAACGAATCTTTGCTGACACATCCGTGCAGGCGTTTTCCCGTGTAAATGGAATGCAGGCTGTTTTGTTACTCCTGTTTTTTTGTATTGCTGCATGGGGATCGTTAAAAAAATATCCGCTTACATGGAGCGATGCGTTTCACCATCCTGCATCCGGGGTTTTAGTTCTTAATCCCGCTGAGTCATTTTTTTACGGATTATTTTATCATGACAAAGCTGCACCTGTTGCTACTTCAACGGATTATCAATTAATCAAACAGGTAGTTCAATTTGATTCTGTTCGGTTTAAACAAACCGAAGGAGTAAAAAAGCAATTTGCTGCTGCATCTGCAAATGTAAATGTGGTTGTTATTCTTGCTGAATCACTTTCCTCTTACAAAACATCATTGGTGCCAAAGCAGCAATTGAATCCGACGCCATTCTTGAAATCATTGGCAGACAGTTCATATTATTTTTCCAACTGTTTTACACCGCATTACGGTACAGCAAGAGCTGTTTGGAATTTATTTACAGGTGTGCCTGATGTAAACTGGAATAAATTAGCCACGCATCAGCTATCTGCAACCAATCGTTCCGTATTGCTGAATCAAATGCCATTCAGCAAGAAGTATTATTTATTGGGCGGTGATGGTACATGGGCTGATATCAAAGGATTTTTACATACCAATGTTGATGCAATACAAGTAATGGAACAATTTCAAATGACAGCCAAACCTGTTTCAGTTTGGGGTGTGGATGACTATGATCTATTAATGCAGGCCAATGAATTGTTTTCAACAACTGATTCATCTTTTTTTGCTGTAGTGCAAACAGCATCGAATCACCAGCCTTATTTTATTCCGTCAACTGCAAAGCAACTTGGATTTGAAAAAAGAATGCAGCAGCAAAGTGAGTTGCTGGAATTTGGATTTACAGGCAATGATGAATACAATGCAGTTCGTTATCTTGATTTTTGTTTGCGCAGTTTCTTTAAGGCAGCTTCAACTGCTGATTATTTTAAAAACACCATCTTTATTATAGTAGGTGATCATGGAACGGTGGGGCATGCTGCTACGGTGATGCATCCGGATTGGGATTTATTCAAATTAAACATGCTGCATGTGCCATTGCTTTTTTATAAATGGGGAATAAGCGGTGCAACGGATTCATCACTTTGCAGCATTCAGGATATACTACCCACCGTTCAGGGGCTTGTGAATGAAACAACAAACTCAACTATCACCGGTGTTGATCTTTTTTCGGGCCATTATAAAACCGGACAGTTGTTTATGTTGCAGGATCTGCATCAGTTAGGATGGGTTTCAAACAATGTAAGACTGCTTACTACTTATGCAAATGGAACAATTCAAAACACGGTTTCAAATCAACATACAAGAATGGCAGATTCCATAGCATCGCTTGCTTTAGCTACTTACAAAATTTACGCTGCAAAGAATCGTTGATGGTTTATCAAATTATAGTACAATATTCTGTAACAGTTCACTCTTATTGGGGTAATCCGTATTATAATGCAAGCCTCTGCTTTCTTTACGAAAAGCAGCGCCCTTGGTAATAAGATAACCTACCGTAATCATGTTTCTCAATTCAAGCAGTTGTGGTGAGAGTGTGGTGCTGCGGTACAAGTCTTCTGTTTCTTCCCACAGCAAATCCAAACGTTTTAATGCTCTTTGTAAACGAACATTGTTTCGAACAATACCTACATAATCACTCATTACCTGTTGCAGTTCCTTTAAACTTTGGGTAATGAGGATCATTTCTTTTGGGTGCGATGTACCTCTGGCATTCCACTCCGGCAGCGATACATGATTCTTGATTTGTTGAATAGCTTCCACACTATCGAGATAACTACGGTGTGCAAATACCATTGCTTCCAATAAGGAATTACTGGCTAAACGATTAGCGCCATGCAAACCTGTACTTGCACATTCACCTGCCGCATATAAATGCTTGATGGATGTGCGGCCCCACTCATCTGTTTTAATACCGCCGCAACTGTAATGTGCTGCAGGTGCTACGGGGATCATATGACGGCTGATATCAATGCCCAGACTTTTGCATTTTTCATAGATGTTGGGGAAATGATGAATAAATTTTTCAATGTCCATATGTCTGCAATCAAGCCACACATGTTCCGTACCATTTATTTTCATTTCACTGTCAATCGCTCTTGCTACAATATCACGGGGCGCTAAATCCTTACGCTCATCATAGCGTTCCATAAACGCTTCACCCTTATGATTACGGAGTATACCACCATCACCACGTACAGCTTCTGTAATTAAAAAAGCCTGACCACGCTGACCCGCCTGGTACAATGCTGTAGGGTGAAACTGAATGAACTCCATATTTTCAATTCTTCCTTTGGCTCTGTACACCATGGCCACGCCATCACCTGTTGCAATAAATGGATTGGTAGTGGTGCGATACACCTGCCCGTTGCCACCTGCAGCAAGAATAGTAATATGTGATTGAATGATTTCAATTTCATTAGTATGTAAGTTAAGCGCATACACACCATAACAAGTAATATCAGGTGTTGATTTGGTTACCAGAAAACCCAGATGATGCTGCGTAATAATATCAACAATAAAATAATGATTCACAAATTGAATATTAGGCAGCTGCTTAATGGTTTGCAATAAGGCACGTTCCATTTCTGCACCTGTAACATCTTTATGGTGCAGGATGCGGTTTTCGCTATGGCCGCCTTCTTTACCCCTTGCAAAATCACCATCCGCATCTTTATCAAACTTGGCACCCCATTGAATAATTTCATTCACACGTTCTGCCCCTTCTTTCACTACAATCTCCACTACTTCTTCATTGCACAATCCATCGCCAGCAATTAATGTGTCTTCAATATGTTTTTCGAAACTGTCGTTTTCCAAATCATTTACCACTGCAATACCACCCTGTGCATATTTGGTATTGGTTTCATCTGCATTACTTTTTGTAACAATAAGTATTTTTTTATCAGGCCTTGCTTTAGCTGTTTTTATAGCATACGTTAAACCTGCAATACCGGAACCTATAACTAATACATCTGTTTGCATGCAGTTGTTATTAAAAGATCACTTTAAATGTAGCTGCCCGGGGATCATCCATCATATCCTGCATGGATGCAGAGAAGAAAACAGATTGTTTATCATCACCCAGCTTTACAAATTTTCCTTCCAGTTTTTTTACCGGACGGGGCAGTTTAATCGTTGTCATCATATTTATCTGGTTCATAAACATGGCAAGGCCTTGCGCCTGCTCGCCCATATCACTCATTACATCTTCTTTGCTCTGTGCAATTTTTTCAATTGAGGTATCAGTAATAATGTATGGTGTTCTTTTGAAAGGCAAGTTGTTTGACATCCCGCTTAAATCACCTCCGGCTAATGGATTGGGCATATTGTTGCCCGCTTCTTCCATGTTATTTGCTTTTTTCGCTTTGTTGAGCGAATCAACCATATCCCACACCTTGAAGAAATGCGTTAAATCTTTTGCATTCTTAACCGGAAATTTCATTGTGATTTCCATTTTGTTTGCAGGCATATTCATATTGATGTGCATGCTGCCATTTTGGAAATACGCTTTCTCTTCTGCTGTAAAATTACCACCTGAGGAGTCGATCATTCCCGCCATTGATATTACTGTATCTTTTACCTGTGTGGAAATGCTATCAGGAATCGATTCCTTGCCTCCCATACTTTTTGCCATTTCAAGCATGGTGCTCATATCAATATTTATCTGGTAATGTCCTTTTCCTTCTTTACTCAAATCAATTTCTTCCTGCATGCTGCAAGAGGTTAATAAGATTAAGGCGCCGGTTAGAACTAAAAATAATTTTTGCATGGTTTTAATTTAAATAATAATTAGAGAAGCAATGAATTGATGAAACGTTGCAGATATTGTATGTTTTATGCCGGTTCCACCCATGCTTCATTTTCTTTGAGCAGGTTAATAAGTTCGTGCACTGCCACATCGCTATCCACATTGCGTTTTACAATTTCTTTTCCTTTGTATAATGTGATTTTGCCGGGGCCACTGCCTACATAGCCAAAATCAGCATCCGCCATTTCACCCGGACCATTTACAATACAGCCCATGATAGCAATCTTCACGCCTTTGAGATGATTGGTAACGGAACGAATCTTTGCAGTTGTTTCCTGCAGATCAAACAAGGTTCTGCCGCAGCTTGGGCAACTGATATATTCCGTTTTTGAAATGCGTGTACGTGTTGCCTGCAAAATGCTGAAAGCTGTATTATTTGTAAACTGATTGTTATCTTTTACTTCCAGATAGGTTCGGCCGCTCACTTTTGTATTAGTGAATTGTGCTGATGAACTATAGCCCAAACAAATACCATCCCCCATACCTTCTAATAACAAACCACCTGTTTCAGTGGCAAAGTGAATGAGGTGTTCATCCGGTGTTTGCCACTTGCTGTCAGTAATGAGTACTACAGGATTTTTGATATTACGCTGCATCAGTTCAATAAACATTCTGCGTACGCTTTGCATCGCATTGGAGTTGGTACTGCTTAAACACAATACAACTGAAGCATCATTAGCTAACTGGTCAAAGTAAGTGTAATCATTAAGTGGCGTATCATCATTAAAGCAATCAATCATTACAAAATTCATGAGTTCACTTTTGCGTTCTGCCTCTGCATAACCACTATCCATGAAGATGGGAAAATATTTTTGCTCACCACTTGGCGTTACCGCCGCTTGTTTCCATGTTTCAGGATATACAATTACTTTTAATGTGCCGGGCAATTGAAAGTTGAGCAATTGATTACCGGTGAACATATAATCTGCTGCCATATCACCAATGCTCCACTTATCCGTGGCTTCATCATATGTATAGCCGATGCTTTCTAAATGATGTGGGGTGATGTTTTCAATCTTACTTAAATCTGCCACAACAACGGGCACATGTTTTGCGCCGATATTGCTTACGGCAAATGTTTCTCTGCGTTTATATTCAAAGGGGGAGTAAGGAAATGAATTAATTACAGGTACTTTGCCATAGGCAGTTGGCGGTTGACCGTCGACTGTCGACTGTTGACTATAGACTGAATAACGCTTCACCAAATCCTTACAAACAGGAATTTCAAATTCCGGGTCTTCTGTTAAACTCACACGTACTGTATCACCAATGCCATCTTCTAATAAAGTGCCGATACCAATGGCGCTTTTAATTCTTCCATCTTCACCATCACCTGCTTCGGTAACACCCAGATGTAATGGATAACATTCTGCAAACTCATTCAACATTTGCTGTACCAATAAACGATAAGCCTGTACCATCACCTGCGGATTACTGCTCTTCATGCTCAGCACAATGTTGTGATAACTTTCATTACGTGCTATACGTAAAAATTCCATTGCACTTTCCACCATGCCAATAGCCGTATCACCATAACGGCTCATAATACGATCACTCAGACTGCCGTGATTAGTACCGATGCGCATAGCAGTACCATACTCTTTACAAATTTTTACCAGAGGTGTAAAGCGTTCACGAATGCGATCGATTTCTTCAGCATATTCAGCATCGGTATATTCTATCTGCTCAAACTTTTTCTTATCTACATAATTGCCGGGGTTCACACGCACTTTTTCTACAATGCGTGCTGCTATTTCTGCTGCATTGGGAGTAAAGTGAATATCAGCTACAAGCGGTGTATGGTAGCCACGCCTGCGTAATTCATTTTTGATGAGCAATAAATTTTCTGCTTCTTTTTTAGAAGGTGCTGTAATGCGAACCAGTTCTGCCCCTGCTTCAATACAACGGATGCTCTGCTCAACTGTGGCAATGGTATCCATGGTATCAGTAGTAGTCATTGTTTGTACACGTATGGGATGATGATTGCCCAGCAGTAAATCGCCAATTTTTACTTCTTTGGTTAAGAGACGTTTATATTCAGTAAGCGAAGGCGTATAAAGAAACATCAATTTGAAAATTTATAATTTGAAAATTCCTGATAATTGTAAAAGTTGAAACCCGTACAAATGTAACAAACAAAGTGCAGCAAGGTTGCGTGATACGATTGTCAAATTTTCAAATTGCGTATTTTTCAAATTT
>CAYPBV010000024.1:26679-34285 GCA_964409025.1 uncultured Chitinophagaceae bacterium
AAATTTCTTTACCAATCTTTTTCCGGCTGCATGGGTGCAGCGGTTTTTTTCTTTACTTTTTCCTGGATTTGCTTTTCTTTTTCCGTAAGTGATTTTAAATATTCTTCCGCCTTTTTTTTGCTGATTTTTGGCGGTGGCGGCGGTTGCTGTTGTTCTTTCTTTTTTTCTTCTTTGGGTTTTTCTTCTTTTTTCTTTTGTTCTTTGGGTTTAGATTCAGGATTTTGCTGACGTTTGGCTGAAAGGGCAATCTGCAGATTGTTACGAATTTCTGCATCATCAGGTGTTAACCGCAACGCTTCTTTGTAGGCAGTAATGGCTTCATCAATTTGATTGTTGCGGTGATAAACCACTCCTTTGTTGTACAATGCTTTGGCTTTTGTTTGCACATCACCAGCGGCAGCTGCTGCGCCATCATACTGTTCAACAGCTTCCTGTGTTTTCTGCTGCTGATACAATGTGTTGCCTAAATTATATTGAGCTGTAGTAGTCGATTTTTTGGTCAGTGATTTTCGATATTCTTCTTCCGCTTTGGTAAAAGCACTGTCTTTATAATAGCGATTGCCTTTTATGATAGAAGCATTTTGTGCAGCTGATTGTAAAGAAAACAGTAGCACAATACTTGCGCATAACAACAGTTGATTTGATTGCAGAATGATGTACTTACGTGCCGGTGTTAAACTGCGGCATTGTATGCGTTTGAACCAATCATTTGTATCGTTCAGTTTATCTTGCACTTGTGGTATTCTTTTTTTCGCTCATAAAAAATTCAATCGTTAATAACAGCAAGGCTGCAGCCAGAAACCACGTAAAGAAATGAATAAAATTGGTGGGTACACTTTCTCCTTCGGCTGATTTTTTTTCAAGCTGGTTGATGATGTTGGACACATCAGTTACCATAGCATTGATGTTTTGCAGATTGCCGTACATACCACCATTGGCTTCCGCCATTTTTTTTAAGAGTGTTTCGTTGAGTTTACTGATAACGGTTTCGCCGTTTTTATCTTTTTTGAACTCATTTGTTTGCGGATCGGTTATGGTGGAGCCATCTTCTGTGCCCAGGCCAATCGTTAACAATAATATGCCCTGTTCTTTTAATTGCTGTGCACGCTCTACAGCGCTTTCATCATGGTCTTCGCCATCAGTAATGAGCATTACAATTTTATGACGCTTACTTTCTTCAGGAAAATTTTGAGCGGCGAGTTGTAATGCTTCACCCAAAACGGTACCCTGAATGGGAATATCATCAGGATTGGCACTTTGTACAAACATCTTGGCTGCACCTTCATCTGCCGTTAATGGCATGGGCAAATAGGCTTTGCCCGCAAACCAAATTAAACCGATGCGATCATCAGGCAGGGCATCAATGACTTTGCTCACAAACTGTTTGGCTTTTTCAAGTCGTGTGGGTTTAATATCATCTGCCAGCATGCTCTTGCTCACATCCATGGCAATGATCACATCTCTTCCTTTACGGTTGATGTTTTCTGCAGCGCCGGGCTTACGCAGATTGGCAGCACTCAATGCCGTTAAAGCAAGGGCCAAAAAGAGGAACCAGAATTTCAGTTTGAATTTTTTAGGAGCATGATGGGCTGTGAGTTGTTGAATCAGCACTTCATCACCCAGTTGTTTTGCCGCTTTTTTCTTCCAGCGAAGATTGAAGTAGAAAAACAATGCTGCGGGTATGAGCAATACCAGCAGCAATAAATATTCTATATGTGCAAAGGAAAACAAATGATAATAATTTCAATTACAAGATAGCGGATTAACCGGAAGATTGACTGCAAAAGTTACGCCAACTATCTACTATTATCTAACAACTATCAACTGTATCTACTTCTTCCCCTGCATAAACTCATAATGCTTTAAAATATCCTTGAGTAAATTCATGCGGTTGTTCATCATGTCATAATTGGCATCGGGTGTTTGCAGCAGAAGTACAAAAAAGTAAGGATGACGGTTCTCTTCAATCCATCCCACAATCCAGCCTATATTGTTTTTGTTTTCATCAAAGCCCCAACCAGTTTTGTAACTGAGTTTGTACAAGCTGTTATCTTCAAACAGCATTACTTTTTTTACAATTTGCTGGGTTCGTTTTTGAAACGGCAGTTGATCAAAGTATAACTTTTTTACCAATCCTAATTGCTCATCAGGTGAAATTTTCAATTGATTGTTGAGCCAGAAGCTGTCAACGGGGCCATTCATGTTTTTATTACCATAAGCAATACTGTCAATCCATTTTTGCAAGGTATCTCTGCCGATTCTTCTGGCCACTTCCTGGTAGTAAGGCACGGCTGAAACTTTGAAGGCTTCTTCCATGGTTAAATCTCTGTTCCACTCTGTACGGCTCCGCTCAATGCCATCCCATTTGATGATCATTTTTTCATCAAAAATTTTTCCTGTTTCCAGACCTATAAGTGAGTTGACGATTTTAAATGTAGATGCAGGTGTATAGCGTTTACGGTAAGCAGCCGAATCATAAATGGTGAAATGGCCCTGTGCATTATCAAACATAGCAAATGTGCCTTTTACCTTGTATTTATCAAAATATTCTTTGAGATCATTATCTATCGTGAGGTTATTGATAGAGCAGGAATGAAAAGCGACAGCAATAAATAGTAAAACAACGATACGCATCGGTTTAAAAATTTGCACAAATGTAAAGTCCATTTGCCAATGCGTTGTGAAATGTTTTTTAAATACAATATCAGCGCCGGGGCTGCGTTTTTTCCCAAACCGTTTCTTATGAACAGCATATTTTCGCTCATCCTTGCAGGTATCCTCATTTTTTCTTCTTGTAAAAAGAAGGATGACCCATCCGGCACCGCCAAACTCATTTTCAAATTCAGGTTTGACAGTACGCAGCTTCGGCTCAACAATATTGGTCAGCCTTCCGTTATTCCTGCCGGCAATGCCGCTCAAAGCGGCACTATGAACAAAATGAGTGCACATTATATTGAACTCACACCCGGCGCTTTTACTGCATTGGGGCAGGGTGCCGTTCTTTACCGTGCTGCTGAAACAACTGCGGGCGGCAGTAATGCCATTGATTTTGAAAAAGCGCCACAAGCAGGTAATGGAGAAATATTTTATGAACTGCCTGTAAAAAATATAAAGCCCGGTGATTATGAATGGATACGTATTTCACTCGCCTATCAAAATGGTGATGTAAAAATAAGAGTAGATACTACCATTAATGGCATTTCAGTGAATCAGGATTTGAATGCCACATTAGCATCTTTCATCGGCTTTAATAATTATATCAAAACTTTTACAGTAAAAACACAACCTGTAACGGTAACCGGGAACCGCACACAGGGTTTCTGGGGTTTTGAAACAAACGTAAATGTATTGGGTGTGAATTATCCGGTGGTGCAAAGCGGACAGGCTCCTGCAGGTGCCACTACTGTGGTGAATCCGCTGTTTGCATCTTCACCCATACCTGCAGGCAGTTGTGTGGTAACTGCAGCATTTGCCAATGGAAAATTAAAAATCACGGGCAATGAAACGAAAGATATCATTGTAGAGTGCAGTTTCAGTACCAATAAAAGTGTGGAGTGGAGAGATGTAAACCCCAATGGTAAATGGGAACCGCTTAAAGGTGAAACACTGGTGGATATGGGTGTGCGAGGATTGGTGCCGACTATTAAATAACTATTGCTTTTTTAATAAACCTCTCTGCACACTTTTAATTTGATAACTTTCAACAGGCGGTATTTCTTTGGAAGCGCCGCCTGTTGTAGTTATTGCTTTGGAGCTGTAAGTAATAAATTCTACATGCAATCCCTCTTCATCCATCCAGTATTGATCAAGTATGGTACTGCCGCCCACAGCAAATACACCTGTAAACCGGTTATCAATCCAGTAGGAGTCCAGTATAATTGAATTACGTTCATCAATAACCCAATGACCTTTGACTGTATCAACAGGAATCAACAAATAAGGACGATTATCCCGTTGATCATCACCATATATAATTTGCCAGCTGTAACGGCCGCTATCTGCCAGCTGCACATTTAAACGCATGGTAAATGTTTGAGGCGTTTTACCTGCAACAGTCCATGTGAGTGTGCCTTTCCAGTTACCGATGAAGGATTGAGGGAAGGAATTAGTTTGGCCATTTGCAATTGATTGAAAAAACAAAACAATGACCGTTAAGTAAGGTATTCTTTTCATACTATTAATAATCTATTTCAACACCCCCAACTCTTTCCCCACTTTTGTAAACGCTGCTATGGCTTTATCTAAATGTTGTTGCTCATGTGCTGCACTCAACTGTACACGTATGCGTGCCTGACCTTTTGGTACAACGGGGAAGAAGAAACCAATCACATAAATACCTTCTTCTAAAAGTTTGGCTGCAAATGTTTGTGCTATTACTGCATCATACAGCATGATGGGCACAATGGGGTGATCGCCAGGTTTGATATCAAAACCTGCTTCCGTCATTTTTGTGCGGAAATATTTGGTATTACTTTCTAATTGATCACGCAGCTCAGTTGTTTCACTCAGCAAATCCATCACGGCAATGGATGCACCCACAATGCTTGGGGCTAATGTGTTGCTGAACAAATAAGGCCGTGAGCGCTGGCGCAGCATTTCAATAATTTCTTTTCGTCCGCTGGTAAAACCACCACTGGCCCCGCCCAATGCTTTGCCCAGTGTGCCGGTAATAATATCAATCTTGCCCATTACACCACGGTACTCATGGGTACCTCTTCCGGTTTTGCCCAGAAAGCCGCTGCTATGGCATTCATCTACCATAATCACCGCATCGTATTTTTCGGCGAGTGCCACAATTTTATCCAGTTGTGCAATGGTTCCATCCATGCTGAAGCTTCCATCCGTAACAATGATGCGGCTGCGTGCACCGGCCGCTTCTTTGAGCTTTGCTTCCAGATCTTCCATATTATTATGCTCATAACGGTAGCGCTGTGCTTTACACAATCGTACACCATCTATAATACTGGCGTGGTTAAGTGCGTCGCTGATGATGGCATCCTGCTCATTAAACAAGGGTTCAAACACGCCGCCATTGGCATCAAAAGCTGCCGCATACAAGATGGTATCTTCTGTACCCAGGAATTTTGAAATTTTTGCTTCCAGTTCTTTATGAATGTCCTGTGTGCCGCAAATGAAACGCACACTGCTCATACCAAACCCCCGCAGATCAACATATTTTTTTGCAGCTTCAATTACTTTGGGATGGGAGGAGAGGCCGAGGTAGTTATTGGCACAAAAGTTCAAAACAATTTTGCCATTTACCATTATTTCAGGGCCCTGTGCACTTTCAATGATGCGTTCTGTTTTAAAAAGACCGTTGGCTTTAATTTCTTCTAACTCAGCAGCTATGCGGCTTACCAGATTTTCGTTCATATAGCAAAATTTTAAAGGGGCAAAATTAGGTGGATTCAGGTGGTTATAGCCGGGACTTTTGCTTAATGTTTAACAAATTCACATGATTGTGTGGTTATGTTGTAACATTTCGGGCATTACCTTCGTCACATAAAAAAACTAAAACAATGAGAAAGCAAGTTTTCCTATTTATTGCTGTTGCTGTTCTCGGGGCTGCCGTGGGTTATTCGTTTACGCAAAAGTCTCAACCGGTAAAACGTATTTCACCAAAATGTGCTCAAAATTGCAGCAAAACCCAAAAGTCTGATAAAGCATCAGGCCTCTTTATCATTGATTCTTATTCAGGAAGTTTATAAAAGCTTAGTTGAAATGCCCATAATTCACAACTAATCCCTCGATTTTTAGCCGTTTTTCGGCTTTTTCCAAAAAAAATTTCATGGGCTTGTAACTTTATTCTTTCATCTTCGTATGTAACATAGAGCAGCTTTGGGTTGCACCTTTTCAGAACATGACCGCCAGAGAATATAATGACTGTGTAAACAGATATGCCGACAACGTGTATCGCTTCATCCTCAAAAACCTGAGGCATGAAGAAGATGCCCGGGATGTGGTACAAAGTGCGTTTGAAAAGCTCTGGATCAACCGGGAGCAGGTGGAAAGTGAGCGTAGCAAATCCTACCTCTTTACTATTGCTTATAACCAGATGATTGACCACATTCGCAAGCACAAGCGGGTAAACCTGCGGGACGAGTTTAAGGAAGATGTACGCATACAGGACCGTCCGCAAAACAATATGAAGAAGGTGCTGGAAGAAGCGTTGAACCGTCTGAGTGATACGGCCAAAAGTTTGGTACTGCTGAAGGATTATGAAGGATACAGTTATGAAGAGATAGGGCAGATAACCGGATTGAATGAAAGCCAGGTGAAGGTTTATTTACACAGGGCCCGGCTGCAACTGAAGAATTATTTAGTAAGTATTGAAAATGTAATATAGCAAATAGTTTATAGGTAATGGTTCATAGCCCCCGCTACGTACCATAAACCATGAACTATCAACCATCAATTAAAAAAATGAACATTAACCGCCATAATTACGAAGAATATTTTCTGCTGTATGTTGACCATGAGTTAACAGCAGCTGAACGTATGATGGTGGAAGAGTTTGTGGCGGCTAATCCTGATTTAAAAGCAGAATTGGAATTACTGGCGCAAACAACGTATGCTGCAGACGCACAATTGGATAATGACTTTAAAGCACAACTGCTGAAGCCGGTAGAGCAGGAAATTACAGAAGAGCAGCTGTTGTTATTTGTGGATGATGAATTAACTGCATCTGAAATGGCGCATGTACAAGAGGCTGTGGTGGCCGATGCAGGTTTGCAAAAACAACTGCAGTGGCTGCAACGCAGCAAACTGAGTACTGATTCATCAATTGTTTTTCCTGATAAGTCTCTATTGTATAAAGAAACGCAACCTGCCCGTGTATTTTATATGGGTGCATCAGTGCGCCGGTGGAGTGCTGCTGCGGCTGTAGTATTGATGCTGGGCACAGGGTTTTGGTTAATGAATAAACAAAACAAGGTTGAATCTGTAGCTGTGCAACAACCTGCAGTAACAAAGCCTGCTATTAAAGGCGAAACTGTTACCGCTCCTGTTGAAGAAACACAGCAACCGGTACAATCATCAGTTATTGCTAATAACAATACTGTAGCTGAAACAAAGAATACTGTTGAAAATAAATTGCCCATCGTTTCGGCAAAAGAACAAACTCCGCAAGCTGCCCTTGTAAAAAATCAAGCGGTAAATAATACATCAAAACCGCAGGTGCCATTACCTGTGCAGCAATATTCAAACATAGACCAGGAAACTGTGGCTATTAATGAAACGACTACTGAAAAAAATCCTGACAATACAAGTAACAATCTTACTACTTCATCCGTACCACAAGTAACAAACACTACACAACCGCAGGCAACTTATGCTGCTTACACGAACGATGATGAAGAAGGCGATGATGATAATGGCCTTTTGAACGAAGAACGTCAACGTAGCAGTGGTTTAAAAGGCTTCATAAAAAAAGCCCGCCGCACATTAGAACGCAGAACAGGTATTAAAACCGGCGATTCTCAGGTACGTTTTGCAGTGTTTGCAGTTAATACTCAATAAACCTTATTAAAAAAACAAATTATGAAGAAGCTATTTACAACAGCAATGGCGTTGTGTGCATGCGTGGCTGTATTTGCACAAACTGATA
>CAYPBV010000025.1:0-34036 GCA_964409025.1 uncultured Chitinophagaceae bacterium
AGGGTATTTGTATTATCTAAAGTTACATCAACACTATTGCCGGGTGTTACAGGATTTGTACTGAAGGAAACGTTACAACCGGGAGGCACGCCTGCAACAGCACTAAGATTTATAGGTGTTGAATAACCTAAGACCGAAGTTGTACCCAGATTGATTGTTGCAGTTGTTGCTACACCGCATGTTACTAAGGCCGGAGATGGAGATGCAAAATCAAAATCAGGTGACGCTGCTACGATTGTAAAATTGGCATTATTAATATCAAAGAAAATATTACCTTCTGCACGTACACGTATCCTTGCCTGCGTAGTGGGATTATTGGGAATGGTTACTACTTCTGACCCGTCGTTTGCAGTAGAAGCTGCCAGCGTAACAGGGAATGTTTGTCCGCCATCAGTTGATAATTCAATAATTACATTGGCACAACTCACAGGTGCCGCAGTTGTATTGTTTACATTCCATGTTACCGTTTGCTGTGTACCACTGTTATAAGAGATACCTGTTGTGTTTTGAGAGGTTATTAAAAACGGACCAGATGTATTGCTGATGGTAAGCACCATATTTGAGCTGGCCGTATTGCCACCGCCGGCACGATTATCTCTCACAGTAAATCTGAAATTCAATGTACGATTAACAGCAGGGAGTTGCTCCCACTTCCAACCATTTGCACCGGTTAAAATATATTGTAGCTGCGGAAACGTTCTTGAGCTGGTACTTACAGGTAAGAATGAACGAAATTGCGGCCCTGCAGTAGCAGTTGCACTTGGTACCGTAGAAAAACCTGTAGCACGCACATTATTTTGTTCCCAGCTATAAGACAAAATATCTTCTGGGTTGGCATCAGCGCCTGTTCCTGTTAAAGTAAAGGGAGTTGAAATGGGTATGGTAAAATTAGTACCGGCATTGGCAGTAGCAGCTCCGTTTCCTGTAGTAATGCGCACTGCACAATTATTACCGTTACCATTGCGTATATAATTTGTTATTTGCTGAATGGTTACTGCATGAAAGTAATCATCACTATGCGGTTGCACATCATTAGTAGGGCCTGTAATACCGGCATAACCCATGATAGTAGATCCACTGCCCGGTTCCACCTGTGCAATGGTACCTTCATTGCTAAAAGTAAACGTATGATTACCGCCAAACTGATGCCCTATTTCATGTGTAAGGTAATCTACCACAAACCAATCAAAATTATTAAGATTATTATAAGCAGTAAATGCACTTCCTTTTTGACCTGATACACAGATACATCCAATACAGCCTGCATTTCCATTATCGCCGGCACGGTGCACTAAATGGCCAATATCATAATTAGCATCACCAATTACATTGTCAATAGTAATTTGTGTGGTACTGTTAAAATTATTGGTCCAGGGGTCTGTAGCCGGATCCAGATAAATGATAAGATCATTATTGGGAATAAGTATCATCCGTATTCCAAAATCTCTCTCATAAATTCCATTTGTACGGGTCATTGCATTATTGAGTGCAACCAAAACTTTTGCTTTACGTTGCGCATCAGTTGTTTCTGTTCCATTTAGCCAAAACTGTGAAAATTCACCGGTTGAGGCCATAGCCATTCGATAGGTACGTAATACGCCATCATTTGTATTTTCAACACTATAATCATCTTCTTCTATTTTCTTTGCAAGTTTTTCATCGGTTAAGCATTTAAATTCTGATTTGTAGTTGTACATATCAGGCCGTGCATAAACAATATATAACTGATTTTTTTCGTCTAAAATATCAATGTAGTAAGATGGTCTGTCAGTTGAAAGAATCATGGCGCTGAAATTGCCCAATCCCATACTGAACCTGATAACAGAGTTGGGACGATCAATTCCCTTACCTGAGTAAGAATAAATGCCGGGATACTTTGCTGACAGCAATGGATCCATTACCGGAGCTTCTACTACGCTGTAGCGCTCAGGTAAACCATCCGGACCGGGTACCGTTATAATAAAATTGGAACGTGATACAGCAATTGCTGATTCTTTGGGTGCACGCAACAATTCATTTTGCAGAATGATATTTTTAAGTTGATAGGTAGCATAAACTGCAGGTTTGAGCTTATTGCTGAATAATTGCGGGTCAACTGATTCGTTACTGAGTTTTGTAAAATAGTTTGTTTGTGCAAATGAAAGGGAACTCCAAAGGAGCAGGCTAGCGAGTAAAATTTTTCTCATATAACATTTGGCTTGGTTTGAAATTTGACAAGTTATTAAAATAATGGATAAATCTGATGGAAATGAGCCTTAAAATTTATAGAACAGGTAATGTATGTTGAATCATTTCAATTAAAACTGATATCTTACCAAAACAAATAATTAAGTATTGGCTTCAATTATAATAGTTTCAGTTAATTGGATTATGGCAATAAAAACCTCAGCACCTTATAATACCATAATTAAAAGGCTATCTATTTGTTTGTTGAAAGCTTATGATTTTACAAAGGATTTCTACTTCAAATCATCAGATTGACCTAATATGTCTTCCAGCGCTATGTTTTTCTTATTTATAAAGATATCATTATGGTAGTAATCCAGCTTTTTAAGTAAATATGCCAGAGTATTGATTTCTGCCTGCGATAAATTACCAACAACAATTTTTGATACCATCGCCATTTTAGGCAATACCTTTCCCAGTTCTTCTTTTCCTTTATTGGTAATGGCTACTCTAACACTTCTTTTATCCTGCTTATCAGCAAACTCTGTAATCATTTTTTGAGCCAGTAATCGTTTAATTACCTCTACGCCCGACGTTATTTCCATTACCTGCTTATTAATTAATTCGGTTTTAGTAAGGCTTTCATGGGTCATTAATGTAATTAGATATACAAACTCATCGGCAGTTTGAATTGTACTACCCTGCAGGGCTTTCTTAATATAATTTTTAGCATAACGAAACATGAGTGTAATTAAAATACTGATATCACTGTTGCTTTCCTGCCTTATACCCTGAATTTGTTCATTTTCGGCTCCTTCAATTTTTCTAATCTGAATTTTTTCAGTATCAAGTTTTGCATTTAAGTAACCTATGAAATCTGCCATAGTGTAATTGTCAACATCCTGATTTTCAATCTCGAACGCATGCAGAAAGTCAATGAGCTGCACCATCATTTCTTTTTTCATATTCCTATATTATTTTTTGTTTTCGTATCAAAAATAAAAATCTTTTACGAAAACACAATTTAAATTTGGATTTTACAATGTTTTCGTACTATTTTTGCTCCGTTAAATACAAAACCATACTAAATGAACACAAAAATCTTGGTCTGTATATATTTTATGGCATTAAGTGTACCCTGTATAGTTGCGGGCCAAAACAACGGTGATAAATTATTCTTCTTTTATGAAGCATCGCCCGCTTCCAATTTCAAAAAGATTGCAGGAGGTAGCAATCGGGCTGAGCTATGGGAAGTATCTGTTGGTACACCGCCTATAAATCTTGGATTACGGTTAAAATGGATTCATAGTATTCATGGTAAAGCAACAACTCTTGAGCTGGGTGGCTTAGAAAACGAACTTGCAGCTCTATCATCTACTTTGTATGATATACAGTACGGGCAAATCTTCATTCTGTCATTTAACAATAAGAAGTGGTCGCTACTTGGTGCCCCAAGGTTACAAATCAGGAGTGATTTCGGGAAAAACCAACTTAAAAACGGAATTTTTTCAAATGCAATCTTATTAGCCAATTATAACCCGGATGGAAAGCAACAACTCACCTGGTCATTTGGAATAGCCTATACCAACGATTTCAACAACAACCAATTTATACCTGTAGCAGGTTTAACGTATAAAAATAATAAATACTTAATAGAGGTTACCTACCCCCGTGTAAATCTGTTATTCAAACCGAAAAAACACATCGAATGGGGAATTACAGGAGCAGTTACGGGCGGAATTTTTAAGACCGGTGATATTAAATTATCAAATGAAAACATTGCCTCATTTACCCGGATTATAAATGTATCCGTTGGACACACCTTCAACTATTTACTTAACAACCGCCTTATTATAAATACATGCATTGGTTATTTACCTGTAAGGAACTATGATTTACTGGACGTGGCTTATAGGCCTTTTAAATCAACTAATACAGATTTAAAACCAACAGCATTCGTTAGAACGGGTATAAGTGTAAGATTTTAAACTATATACATATGAATACAGTAGCCAGCGTAACCAACGCTTCAAAAGAATACAAAACTGGTGACACAGTCATAACGGCACTTCAACCAACCAGTTGTGTGTTCAAAAAAAATGAATTGACACTTATTATCGGACCCTCAGGTTCAGGTAAAACAACATTGCTATCTCTATTAGGCTGTGTTATTTTTCCTACCAAGGGTGATGTTACCATTTGTGATCAGCCAATTAATGGACTCAACCAAAAAGAATTAGCACGGGTAAGGCTTAAAAATATTGGTTTTGTATTCCAGAGTTTTAATCTGCTTGCACCACTTAATGCATTAGAAAATGTAATGCAGCCGCTTCTGCTATTAGGCATCAGTAAAAAAGAAGCCCGTCAAAGAGCTGAAGATGCATTGAAAAAAGTAAACATGGAAAACAGAATGCTCAATCTGCCCAAGATGCTGAGTGGAGGGCAGCAACAAAGGGTAGCTATTGCAAGAGCCTTAGTAACAAATCCTCCACTAATACTTTGCGATGAACCCACTGCAGCATTAGATATAAAAAGTGTTGCAACAGTAATGGAGGAATTAAAAATGCTTTCAACTACAGGAAAATCTGTAGCAGTAGTAACACACGATTTGAGGCTGAAACAATTTGCAGACAGGATACTCTATGTAAATAATGGAATAGTATCTGAAACTGTACAGGAAGAGGAATTTATTCACTAAAAACATATAAACATGCAACACACATCAATTTTAATTTTTTTTATTGCCATCATCAATTTGGCTGCAGCTCAAACCGGTGAGTGTGCAGTAGAAATAAAGGGTTTTCAAAATAATAATGGCAAATGCACCATTTATCTCTTTAAAGAAAAGAAGGGATTTCCTACGGATTTTAAATATGCATTATCCTATGCAACAGGTACGGTTGTTAATGGAAAATGTATGGTTGTATTAAAAAATATTCCTTACGGTACTTATGCAATTGCAGCACATCACGACGAAAATAATAACAGTAAGCTGGATAAAAATTTCATCGGTTTACCAAAAGAAGGTGTAGGAACCTCAAATAATGCAAAAAGCAGTTTCGGACCACCCAGTTTTGATGATTCAAAAATTACCATTAATAAAAGCAATGTATCTATTTCTATCACTATAAAAAATTTATAAAATGAAATCAATTGTATACAGCATTTTACTTGCAGGCCTGTTAAATTCCTGTTCAAAAAACGAGACAAAAGACAAAAGTCAAAATACATCAATACAATCACCTGCAGATATTGCAACTAATCTGGTAGTTGCAACAGGTAGAGTAGAACCAGACAAAGAAATTATTGCCCTTTCAGCACCGGATGGCGGTATTGTAAAGTCCATTCAAAAAAATGAAGGTGACATAGTATCTCCGGGAGATCTACTGGTACAGTTAGAAAACGCATTGGAACAAAGCAAGATAAATGAAATTAAAGCAGCAATTGAAACGCAATTGAACCGGGTGGAAATTGAAAAAACAAAGGTGTCCGAGATTCAAACCAATATTGCTTACAAAACACAACTTCTTGAAAAAGCGAAGAGATTAGTTTCAAGAGGTGCAGAAACGCAGCAAATTGCTGATGATCTAGAAACAGAAGTGAAACTGCTGAAGGTTAAATCAATCGAAGCACAACTACAAATTCAACTTGCACAGTACAGGATTAATGAGTTGAAAACTCAATTAAAAACAGCATCAATAGAGCAAAGCAAAAAACTATTTTATGCCCCTGTTGCCGGACAATTACTAAAGCTCACGGTAAAGCCAGGCGGGTCAGTTTCAAAGTATGATGTATATGCTGAGTTTGCCCCTGCTGGCGATTATATTGTCAAAGCCGAAGTAGATGAACTTTTTGCTGCAAAAATTAAATCAGGCCAGAAGGTTGATGTTGTAAATACAGGAAGCAGTACTGTTATTACCACAGGAGAAGTGTACTACGTTGCCCCCTACCTCAAAAAGAAATCTCTCTTCTCTGAAAAAACAGATGAACAGGAAGACAGAAGGGTTCGAGAGATTAAAATTCGATTGAATAACGACGAAGGGCTGCTCATTAACTCAAAAGTTGAATGTAAAATAAAACTATAAACTATGTTACAAACAGCGTTTAAATTCATTAAATACGACAGGGCCAAAAGTATTGGCGTAGTAGTCGGAATTTTAATCAGTATTTTTCTTATTGGTCAGCAAATAGGAATCCTAGGTTTTTTAACCGGTTTAATGGGTGGCATTGTAGATAATTCAAGAAAAGATATTGGTGAAATATGGGTGGTAGATAACATTACCCAAAATGCAAATCAGCTCGCAAAACTGGATGCAAGACTTGTAAATGAAATACGCAGTATAGAAGGTGTGCAAAACACATTTGCTGTTGTAGCTTCAGGCTGTACTGTAAAATTTGAAAATGGTAAAACTGCTGCCGTAACACTTATAGGCAGCGAAGCTCCACTTTTTATTGGCGGCCCCAATAAAGATAAAATCAATAAAGGCAATATTACAGACCTCCTTAAAGAGCGTGCAGTAGCAGCCGAATTCTTTGATGAAAAAACATTTGAAAATTCAGTTGATCTGGGCAAACGAATAGAAATTAACGGTAAAGAAGCCTTCATTCAATTACAAACAAAGAACGCAAGAGGATTTGGCGGCTCATTCTTTTTTACCACATTGAGCAAAGCCAGGTATTATGGAAATTTTGCCGAGGATAAAGTGAGTGCTATTGCTGTTCAGGTTAAACAGGGCTACAACAGGGCAGCTGTTGTGGAAACTATCAATAATACAATTTACGGAGTGAAAGCATGGGATGCCGAAGAGTTTAAAAAAAGCACCATCAGCTTTCTAACTTTTTCATCTAATATTGGTACAAGCATTGGCTCATTGGTAATCTTTGCCATTATCAGCGGCTTTTTCATCATCGGGCTTACGTTGTATTCTTCTGCACTCGACCGCATAAAGGATTATGGAACACTCAAAGCAATTGGCGCTACCAATAGCTATGTTCGAAATTTAATCCTGTTGCAGTCTTTCATTTTTGCATTATTGGGTTTTGCACTCGCCTATTCTTTATTAATAGGCTTTAAAAACGGGGTGCAAAGCGCAGGTTTGGTAATTAACTATTCGCCCGTAGAAGTTGCCGGTTTATTCCTCATTACGGTCTTCATATCCGTTGGGGGGTCATTTTTCGCCATCAAAAAAATTAATAGTGTAGAACCCGCTTCTGTTTTCAGAGGCTAAAAAAATAAATCATGAAACGTTATTTAACATTTATAAGTATCATTATTTCTATACATGCTTCAGCGCAATCTATCAGTTTAAAAGAATGTATTGAAAGTGGCTTAGTCAATAAAGCCAATATACAATCTTCAAAAATTGAAACAATCATTGCAAACCTTAAAAGCATTGAAACTAAATCAAAATTTCTACCACAGCTGAATATTGCATATGATTACAGGTATAATCCTGTTATTCCCTCTCAAATTGTGCCCATTGGTCAGTTTAGTACTATGCCCAACGATGAAAAGAGAGCTATACAGTTTGGTACAAGATGGCAACAAAATGCTGGTGTAACCATTTATCAGCCACTTGTAGATAAAGTAATCAAGAGCAGAATTTCAGAAAATAAGCTGAACGAAAAAATTGCAGGTATTGAATTGCAACAGGTGGAAAATAATCTGATTTATGAAATTATAAAATCCTATAGCAGAATTCTTGTTGTACAGAAGAATATTGAAGAAAAAACAATTGATACAGCAAGAAGCTTTCTAACATATACACTTATAAAAATAAAATGGGAGGAAGGAAAAATTCTCAAAACAGAATTAAATGAAGCGCAGATTAATCATCTTGCCAATATATTAAATTATAAAAAGGGAATAGCAGATTTGATTGATGAAAAAATTTATCTTCATTTTCTTACCGGCATCCAACTAGAGAAAATTTTAGAAGGAAAGCTCAATCCGATTCCAGATGCAGTATATCAACTGGCTGAAAATAACATTACTGTACAAACTGATTCACTCACAGAATTTAAAACACTCTCAATCAGAGAAAATCTTTTGCGTCAACAAATAATGACTGAGAAAACAAAGTATATACCAGTACTTGGTGCAGAAGGTTTTTTAGGAGCCAATCAATTCAGCAACAAATTTAACCCGGCAATGAATAATTCATGGTTTGGCAACAGTTATATAGGCCTTTCCATTAAGCTGCCTCTTTTTACACCCACACAATCAATTAATGCACAAAAACAGCTACAGCAAAGAATTAAAAATATGAGCTATCAAAAAAGTGAATTGAAAAGTGAAATAATGAAGCAGTTTTTACAGTTGAAAAATAAAATAGATCAATATAAGAATGAACAGGAATATTTAGAGAATTCACTTGCATTAAAAAAAGAAAATATATCAGCTTACCAATATCAATTAGAAAATGGCCGGTTTACATCAATTGATATAAACATTAAGGAAACAGATGTACAAAATTTGAGCAGTCAGCTCATCAATCTTAAAGAAAAGCTGAATCAGGCAATAATTGAGCAATTGAAAATTTGTGGCTATCTCAATAAGACCCTTTTTAACTTATTAAAGTGATACAACTGAAACAATGCTGATGAAATGGCTTATATTCTTTGCATTTGCACTTCCGGTAACAATATTTAACCTCAGAAGGCTGCTTTATATGCGTGAAGATATGATGGCTGGCTTTTTAAAATTATCAACTTTAAAAAGAAAATTGTGGCTAATTGCAGAAATTATTCTGGCTTTTATGCTTCTTGTTTGTGATAGCAGATTGACCTTTATTAGTGCTTTGTCTGCAAACTGGTTTTTATATACTGCTGCAGTATACGGCATGTATAAATCAGGTGTACCATGGCCTTTGTTTGTATTTCACGTATACATAGTTGTTCTGCTTTTAGTAATAACAATATTTTAAATTTTACGTTATGCAACACTTAAACTATCAAAACATACAATCGAGTATAGAAAAAATATTAGGCTTTGAATTGCCGGCAACCATTACTCACAGAAGTACAGAAAGTTATCCTGAAATTGTTCCCTGGGAAAAACTTCTTATAGCCAATAAAATTGAAACAAAATTTGGTATTACAATTAATGACGAAAGTCTTGAAAAAGCAGATTCTGTTGAAGATATCATCAAAACCATCCTGTTATCGAAACAAACCAACCAGACTTTCAACAAAATACAGAATAATCAATGAAAATTGTTAAAGAACTGTTCCTGTATATCAAACAGCCTGTTTATACAGGGGAAAGCCTGTCACCAAAGTTGAAACACATAAAAGATTTATCTGTGTTGTTTCTTTTAAGCTATTTGGTAAAAATAATTTGGGTATTAACAGTAAGTAAATGGATTAAAGAGAATTTTGAAATTGCCAGAAATGCCATTACAAACGGTCAAAATTCTGCGAATGGAATGCTGGAATTTTTTTTAACGGCTGTAATTTTTGCACCTTTAATTGAAGAACTCATATTCAGGTATTTTTTAAAAGGAAAAAAGATCATTATTTTTTTACTGGCAGGATTTGCATTATCGGCATTAACTTTCTGGATGGTTAAACAATTTTCTTTCACAGATTTACACCTGAAAAGAATAGTATTAGTCATCAGCTTACTGCTACCATTAGCTGCAGCGTTATACTTTTATTACGGCTACAGGGAATCATCCGCTTTGAATTCTATTTTCGTCCGCTATTTTCCATTTTCTTACTACACTTCAGTTTTCGTTTTTGGTTTGGTACATTTACCAAATTTTTCAGGTACCAGCAATTACCTGTTATTTCTTCCATTAATAATACCACAACTATTAAGCGGATTTATTTATGGATTTGCAAGGATGAAATATGGAATGTGGGCCAACATAATGCTACATGCATCTTCCAATATGGTAACCTTTGTGCTTGATGCAGTATTAAAAATATAAACCAGATTATTTGCTTAAAATTAATATTACTTTATAAAATGTATATTTTTTTTCATACACTATGTTAGTATTTGAAGAATTAAAATCAGGGATAATATTTTTTTAAGATCATAAGTTTGAAGACATGCCGTTTTCAATGTTCCGAGGAAAGGTAAAAAAGTCAGCTAAACAATTAAGAATTAAACCAGATCCCTAATGATACTTATGGCTTCTTTTGATGAAAATAAAGTTATTTACTTTAACTATGCCTCGCTGTCATGGATTAGCCATTATGTTTATGTTATTTACTTTCCGATACAAAACTTACTGAAGATATAATCCAGGCGGTCTTCATTAGTAATTTCACCTGTTATTTCTCCTAAATAATGAAGACAACGGCGTATATCAAGTGCCAGCAAATCACCGGGAATGTGATTTTTTAAACCTGCATCAATATCATCTAATGATTGCTTTACTTGCTGCAGTGCCTGATAATGTCTTGCATTGGTTACGATGGTACTTTCCGTATTAACCGCTCCCTGTAAAACTTTATCCACCATACATGCTTTGAGCAAATCAATATGTCCGTTATTTTTTGCAGAAATAAACAATACGGCTTCGCCTGAGAATTTTTGCTGTGCTGCATCTTCACCCATCATATCAACTTTATTACCTACGGCAATAAAATTTTTGTTGGACGTTTGCACCTGCAGTAAGGAAGCTTCTACTGATGCCTGTGTTTCTTCTTTTACATCAAACAAATACAACACCAGATCAGCAGCCTTCATTTTTTCAAGGCTTTTCTCCACACCAATGGTTTCAATCACATCTTTACTATCTCTGATACCTGCCGTATCAATCAACCGGAATAAAATGCCATTGATATTGATTACTTCTTCAATGGTATCACGTGTAGTACCTGCTATTTCACTTACAATAGCCCGGTTTTCATTAAGCAGTGTATTAAGCAAAGTGGATTTACCGGCATTAGGCTTGCCCACAATTGCAACACTCACCCCATTCTTTATTACATTACCCAATTGAAAAGAATTGATGAGGTCAACTACAGTAGTCTTAGCCTTTGCAATCAACTCAAAAAACTTAGAGCGATCAGCAAACTCTACATCTTCCTGGCTAAAGTCCAGTTCCAGTTCAATCAATGCAGAAAATTGGATCAACTGCTCTCTTAATTCTTTCAGTACGTGTGAAAACCCTCCACGAATATTATGCATCGCTGTATTTCTACTGGCTTCAGTATTACTGGCAATCAAATCGGCTACAGCCTCTGCTTGTGTTAAATCTAATTTTCCTTTGAGAAATGCCCGTTGTGTAAACTCGCCGGGTTTTGCAAGACGTGCCCCTTTTTTCAGGAGTGTATTGATTACCTGCTCCTGTATGTAAGGAGAACCATGACAACTGATTTCAATCACATCTTCACCAGTGTAGCTTTTAGGATTTTTAAAGAGTGAAAGCACTACTTCATCCAATACTTTATTATCAAGTTTTAAAAAACCTACATGAATGGTATGCGATGCCTGCTTTGATAAATCTTTTGATGGAAATAAGCCGTTAACTATATCAATAGCTTTTGCACCGCTTATACGTATTACACCAATAGCACCAATACCATGCGGTGTGGCTAATGCAACAATTGTATCATCCCATCCTGAAAGTTTACCCAGCATGCCGCAAAGGTAAAGGATGAAGGAGTTAGTTTATTGCCGGGCTGCAGCAGCATCCACCAGTACATATTTCCTGATGTCATTAATTTTCATTTCATCCAGTACATCAATCAGTTCTTTGTAAGATGTAAGAGCAGAAGGTTGAATAACCACTGTAAAGTTAGAATCAGAGCCATGAGCCTGCTTAATCCGTTTGCGTTTATCCATTAATTGATCCCGTAAGGATGGTGCAGCATATAACCCTACAGTTCCCTGTTGTAATGGTTGCTCTTCTTTTCCTTCATAATAATCTACAACACCATTTTCTTTTAATTGCAACGTAATGGTTTGTGTTGCGGGAGTTTGATTAGGTTCAAAAACACCAGTATCATCCGGCACATGCAAACCAAATGCCTTAGGCTTCGAAAGCTCAGTTGTAAAAATGAAAAATGTAATGAGCAGAAATCCTAAATCAACCATGGGAGCAAAATCAATGTTGATGGATTTTTTTCCTTTTGTTTCAATGGCATTCATAATTGTTGTTTTGAATAAGATGAATGCAGTAATGAATTCCATATATCCGGGCAATATGGAGCATGTTTGTACTTTTTACAAAATAGTCATACTAAAACATTCCCCGCCCTAAGAGGACATCTGACGGAAAACAAAAATCCCCACCGAAAATTCGATGGGGATGTTGCTTGTATATTCCTTCTTGATAAAGGTTAAGGTTGTTCATCCGGCAAACGGAATGTTACAGGCTGACGGCGATATGCTTTTACCTGTCGGCCGTTTTGGATGGCAGGTACCCATTTAGGTCCTTTCTTGATTGCGTTTACTGCAATCTGTGCCAATACTGTTCCTTTCATTGTTGTAGCTTCTACACTACTTACGTTTCCTTCTTTATCCACAATAAATTGAACAATACAGGTTCCGCTTTGGCCATCTTCCTGCAATTCATCCATGTGACGTTCAACTTCACGAGTCACGAATTGAATCCATTTGGCTTCACCACCGGGGAAAGAGGCTTCTACTTCTACTTTAGTAAACACCTGGTTCTCGTCTTCCTTGGGAGCTTCAACAACTTTAGTTTCCACTTCCACTTTTGGAGGATTTACTACTTCAGGATCTTTAATACCTTCCTGATCAATTTTACCGATGTTAGAGTTTTCAAGCTCCTTTTCTTCTTTTACCTCTTTTTCTTCATTAAACTTTTCATCCTCTACAATTTTGGGAGGAGTGAAACTTTTAATTTCAATTTTAGGAGGTTCTTGTTTTGGAGGAGGCGGAGGTGGTGGTTCAATTTTTTCAGGTTGTTTCTCTTTGATATCCTCAAGAGTAACATCTGTCATTTTCACTTTGTCCTTATTGCTGGCAGCAACGGTTCTTCCTACTATAACTGCCAGAAAAATCAAAAGTGCCACCCCTGCAGTAATGAGTAATGCAGTAGTAAGTCTTTTATTATAATTTTTCCTGAGTTCGTAAGCACCATAATCTTTATTCTTTCCATCGAAAAGAATATCAAGAAAATCGGCTGTCAGGATTTTATTTGAATCCATAATTAATTGTTTTGAATTAGATGCAAAAAAAATATCATTCCATAAATTTACTTAGTGCCGGCAGGTGGGGCCGGACCTTCAGTTAGTTCAATGAAAGTTTTTTCTGCTTCGTTAACATCTACAACGGCTTTACGTCCAATATCAGCAATTTGTACCTCGTCAAGAATATCAACCAGATTCTTATAATTTGCCAATTCGCCGGGTTTAACAATTACTACTAAATCTTTTTCAGGAGTATTATCTTTTTTACGTAACAATTCTTTTCTGATTTCAGAAAAGCTTGATGATTTGAAATTAGAACCATCAGGCAATAGTTGTCCTTCGTAAAAATAGACATGATTGTCCTTGCTTAATAAAATTGTAAAAGCGCCGGATGCTTTGGCTTCATTTTGCTCCTCAGGCTTTGCACTGTCATCAGGTACATTAAAACCAAATGCTTTTGGAGTACTCATTGTGGTTGTAAACACAAAGAATGTGATGAGTAAGAATCCAAGATCCACCATCGGTGTCATATCCACCCTGGTGTCTTTACGGGCTTGCTTTTTGACGCCCGGGCCTTTCTTACCACCGCCACTATCTGGTGCTGAAACATCTGCTCCCATAGCTGTAATTTTAAATGATTAAATTTATTTGTTCCGTTTTTTATACAGTGGTGTTCCGCTGGGAACGCCTTCTAAAGCAGTAACCAATTTAAAGGAGAAAATACCGTTCTTTTTAAATGCTGTAAGTACATTTTTAAAGTAGGGATATTTCGTTCCGTTGTCACCATTGAGCATGATATTCTTAGGCTTGCGTCCACCTGTACCGGTGAGCATCGCATTAAGATAATCATACAACTGGTTGTTGGTACTGTCTTCAACAGGAATGCCCGGCTGTTTCAGTTGTTTATATTCCTCTTCTGTTTTGTTCAAAAGAGAAGGCAATTGAGAAATAGGAACACCGATACCGCCAACAGAAAAATTCACAAAGTTCTTAATCTGAGCATTTGACAAATTAAGTCCTTTTTGCTTGCTTAACTGCTCAGCCATTAACTGGGCCTTTTCTCTACCATCCTGCTCAGCACTAAAACTTACGAAAACACGGCCGTCTTTATCAAAAGATACTTTTAATACATCTTTATCAGGCTGGTTTTCTGATGATACTGATTTGGGATTATCAATCTTCACCACTTCTGGTGGTTTAAATTTGGTAGCCAGCATGAAGAAGGACAGGATGAGGAAGGCTACGTCCACAAAGGCCGTCATATCCACCCATGTACTCTTCCGTGGTATTTTATTGAGTTTTGACATTTGTTACAGTTTTAATGTTTGAGATTCAATTTTTGTCAAAATCCACACATTATTTATACTGTGTCGCAAAACTTTGAGTAAGTGTAAAGCTGGTTTCATCAATACCATATGTAATGGAGTCGATCTTAGTAGTAAATACGTTATACATGATCAACGCAAATGATGAAGTGGCAATACCAAGGGCTGTATTATAAAGGGCTTCTGAGATACCAAGGGCAAGTGCACTGGCATCACCACCACCACCTTCTTTACCAAGGGCAGCAAATGAACGAATCATACCCAATACTGTACCCAAAAGGGCAATCAGGGTACCGAGTGATGTAATTGTAGAAAGAAACACAAGGTTTTTAGAAAGCATAGGCAATTCCAAAGCGGTAGCTTCTTCTACTTCTTTTTGAATGGCGCCCACTTTTTGATCATGATCCATGCCGCTGGCATCAGTCATTTCACGGTATTTTTTCAAACCGGCTTTCATAACATTGGCTACTGAACCTTTTTGTTTGTCGCACTCAGCCATTGCTGCATCAATATTTTTGTTGGCAAGGTGGTACTGTACTTTACGGATAAAATCAGTTGCATTACCATTACCCAACGCCTTGCGGATAGTAAGATAACGCTCAATAGAAAACACAATAACCATCAGGAATAAGCCAATAAGGAAAGGCACGATAATACCACCCTCATAAATGGCATTTAAAGCACCAATAGGTTTTTTGTGATGTGGCCAGAACCACGCACCCGAAGTATCAGGCTCAGAAAACCCGCTTGCGGCACCTAAAATAAAACGCCAGATAGAATAACCGGCAATGATACAAACAATCGGTGCTATCCAGGAGATAGCGTTGCTGCTCTTTTTCGCTTGAACTGAAGATGCAGCCTTTGCTGCAGTTGGTTTAGTTTCAGCCATGACAATTGATTTTTGGTTTTTAAAATTCTGAATAGTTATTTAATGAATCAGGCACAATTCTAAGAAAAAAATCTTTCTGAAAATCAACCCGTTTTCCCCATATACGGGAGGCACAAGTTAGGGAAATATTTTACTTGAACAACTTTGGTATTTTATTTTTTCATTTTGTTTGTAGCACAACCGACTGAACCGTTCATCCCATTTTTCCATTCATCCATAACAAATGAGCATTTGTACTTGTTTGAAGGCGGGTATGGTGCTAAACCCTACCTTCACCCACTTTTAAAATTTGTATGATGAAAAAAATGAAACATTTACTAACATTCTTTTTGTGTAGTTCACTGGCTTTACAAGCTTTAGCCCAAAACAGACCTACACAGCCTCCGGCTTCCACTAACGGACCATCTGTTACGCTACCTCAGGGTTTACCTACAGCACAAAGTCGTGCTGTACCTAAGCCATACAAAGAAGTAATAACTGACAAGGCCCGTACAGATGAAGGCTTGTTTAAAGTACATCGTATTGATGAAAAATGGTATTTTGAAATCCCTGATTCTTTAATGAACAGAGATATTCTTGTTGTAACCCGTTTATCAAAAGCAGCAGCAGGCATGAGCAATGGTTTTAGCGGCTATGCAGGTGATATTGTAAATAACAATGTTATCCGCTTTGATAAAGGCCCGAATAACAAAGTCTTTCTCCGCAGAATTTCTTTTGACAATCGTGCCAGTAATCCTGATGGAATGTACACAGCTGTACGCAACAGTACTGTACAGCCCATACTGCAATCATTTAATGTAAGTGCTTATGGTAAAGATTCTGTAACGAATACAAACTCTACAGTTATTGAAATGACAGATTACATCAGCGGTGATAATGATGTATTGTTTTTTAATGCGGGTGCAAAAGCCAGTTTGCAGGTAGGCGCCTATCAAACAGACCGTTCCTATATTAACACGGTTAAATCTTACCCCATTAACGTTGAAATTAAAACAACAAAAACCTATAATAGAGGCGCAGCAACAGGTTTTGGTGCCGCACCTAATCCCTTTGCGCCGCCCAGCAGTGGTGCATTTACGGTAGAACTAAACAGTTCTATGTTGCTGTTGCCAAAAGTGCCCGCCAAGTCTCGCTACTTTGATCCACGGGTTGGCTTTTTTGCAAGAGGTTATCTGGATTTTGATGCCAATCCGCAAGGTGTTAAATCAGTAGCGATGGCTATTCGCTGGAAACTGGAACCCAAAGAAGAAGATGTAGAAAAATATTTGCGTGGCGAACTAGTTGAACCTAAAAATCCCATCATTTATTATATTGACCCCGCTACCCCCAAAAAATGGGTACCTTATTTAATACAAGGTGTAAACGACTGGCAGGTGGCATTTGAAAAAGCAGGTTTTAAAAACGCTATTATTGGTAAAGTGGCTCCTACTCCGCAGGAAGATAGTACCTGGAGTTTAGAAGATGCACGTTACAGCGCTATCGTTTATAAACCATCCGAAGTGCAAAATGCCAGCGGACCCAATGTACACGACCCACGCAGCGGTCAAATTCTGGAAAGCCATATTAACTGGTATCATAACGTAATGCAATTGCTACGCAACTGGTATTTTATCCAGGCATCCCCTAACGATAAAGGTGCGCAAAAAATGATTTTTGATGATGCGTTGATGGGCGAACTTATTCGTTTTGTAAGCAGCCATGAAGTAGGTCATACCATTGGTCTTCGTCATAACTATGGATCTTCTTCTACTGTGCCTGTTGACAGTTTGCGGAATAAAGCATGGGTGGAAGCAAATGGCCACACACCATCTATTATGGACTATGCACGTTTTAACTATGTAGCCCAACCTGAAGATAACATCAGCCGCAGTGGCATTTTCCCCCGCATTGGTGATTACGATAAATGGGCAATTGAATGGGGTTACAGATGGTTGCCGCAGTTTAAAACAGGTGCAGAAGAAGTAGCTTACCTGCAGCAATTAACAACTGAGCGTTTAAAAAATAAACGTCATTGGTTTGGCACTGAAACCAATCCTGATGACCCACGCAGTCAAAATGAAGACCTTGGCAATGATGCCATGAAAGCAAGCATGTATGGTATTAAAAACCTGCAGCGTATTGTTCCTAATTTAATGACATGGACAAAACAGCCTAATGAAACCTATGACGGGCTGGATGAAATTTACTCACAGGTTGTAGGTCAGTTTGGTCGTTACATGGGTCATGTAGCAAAAAATATAGGTGGTATATATGAAACGCCGAAGATGGTAGAACAGGAAGGCGCCGTGTATGAGTACACACCCAAAACAATTCAAAAAGAAGCAATGAATTTTCTTTCTGCACAATTGTTTACTACACCCACCTGGTTAATCAATAATGAAATTTTCAGCCGCACCGGCGAAAATCCACAGATTGTAATTGGTACCAGGCAGGAAAGCATACTCAACCGTCTTATTAACAGCAGCACTATGAGCAAGTTATTTATTGCTGAATCTACATTGGGCAACAATGCTTACCGTGCAATGGATTTGATGGATGATTTACGCCGCAGCATCTTTAGTGAATTAGTAACACGTAAAGCAACAGATGTATACCGCAGAAATTTACAAAAGATGTTTGTAGAGCGGATCATCAGCTTATTGCCAGGTGGTGCAACTCCATTAACACTGGGTGGAAATTTTGGAATCACCTTCCAGATTTCACCATCACTTAATATAAAAAACACTGATGCGTATTCTATTTTAAGAGGTACTTTACGTACTCTTCGTGCAGATATACGCACTGCTATTCCTCTTACTACAGATACCATGACCAAATTGCATTTGCAGGATTTGAATGACAGAATTACTGACATTCTTGAGAAAAAATAAAACATGCAGTTGCTCATTAAAAAACCGTGGCCTTAAACCACGGTTTTTTAATTATAATTACTTTGCAGATAGAAGCAGTTATAAAAACTGCAGAAGAAACAAAAAAGCATTGTATATTAACGCCAAATATCTGTTGTGAACTATTTGAATCTTATAAGAATAAAACACTGGGCAAAAAATCTGTTTCTTTTTGTTCCGCTTTTCTTTTCGGGTGAATTATTAAACACAGAGAAGATGCTTACCGTTCTGGCCGGTTTTTTTGCATTTAGTTTTACGGCCAGCAGTATTTATGTTATTAATGATTACAGGGATATAGAAAACGATCGAAAACATCCGGAAAAATGTAAAAGGCCACTTGCATCCGGAGCAGTTTCGCCTGTTTCAGGACTGGTTGCAGCAATTCTTCTTTTAATCACCGGTTTTTTAATTGCATATTGGATCAGGGATAAATTTTTATTTGTACTTGGTATATATTTTCTGATTAATATCGGGTATTCTTTTGGCTTAAAAAATATTTCAATACTTGATATTATTTTACTGGCTATTGGCTTTGTATTACGTATAAAGGCGGGTTCGGTAATAGCATTTGTGCCATTGTCGGAGTGGATTGTTATTATGGTATTTTTGCTTGCCACATTTATGGCAATAGGCAAGAGAAGAGATGATGTTCTTTTAAAATTACAATCCGGAATTGACATGCGTAAAGCATCAAAAGGTTATAATCTTGAGTTTATGAATGTGTCGCTTTCATTGGTATCGGCAGTAATCATTGTAGCTTATTTTATGTACACTATGTCGCCGGAAATCATTGAAAGAATGGGTACACACAGACTTTATTATACCTGCCTTTTTGTAATGGCAGGCCTGCTCAGGTATCTGCAAATTATCTATGTTTCTGCAGATTCCGGTTCACCAACTAAAATTCTTTATAAAGACCGTTTTATTCAACTTTCATTACTGCTGTGGGTAGCCAGCTATATTTTAATCATTTATTTCAAGGACTTTTCACTGTTTAACTGATGAAGCCCGGTATTGCTTTTTTTGATTTTGATGGAACCATTACCAAAAAAGATACTTTACTGGAGTTTATCAAATTCAGTAAGGGATTACCGCTCTTTTGGTTTGGTTTTGCAGTATGCAGTCCATGGATTCTGATATGGAAACTTAATATCATTTCCAATCAGGCCGCAAAGGAAAAAGTTTTATCCTTTTTCTTCAGAGGTATGAAAATTGAAACGTTTGAACAATTGAGCCTTGCATTTGCAAAGCAAAAAATTCCTGCACTTCTCCGCACTAAGGCCAAAGCAGAAATAAAGTTATTACAGGAGCAAAAATTTACAACCGTTGTTGTATCAGCATCTCCGGGAAATTGGATTGAACCACTAGCACGGGAATATAACATGCCGGTAATTGCTACCACTCTGGAAATTAAAGACGGATTACTCACCGGGAAAATTGCATCCAAAAATTGTCATGGTACTGAAAAAGTACGCCGAATAAAAGAACAATATGATTTAAGTATTTATCAAACGGTTTATGCTTACGGAGATTCATCCGGTGATGTGCCTATGTTGCAACTGGCAGATAAAGCTTTTATGAAACCATTCCGGGATCACCAATAATCTGAAACATTTAAATCAACATGAAAGGCCACATAAAAAAGCAGGCTCATGAATAAAGAAGCATTTAAAATTGAAGGAAGAGATATCGTAATCATCAGTATTCAACCATGGTACTACCCGCTTGGAAGTAACTGTAAAAACATAGCACTTGAACTTTCAAAGCACAATAGGGTGCTGTATGTAAACATACCCATTACAAGAAAAACGTTTTATCAAAAATCAAAAGAGCCCGGTGTATCTGAGCATTGTACAATTATTAAAAACAAAGAAAACACTATTCGCCAAGTAAAAATGAACCTGTGGCAGTTATACCCGGTAACAATAATAGAATCCATCAATAAAATACCTTTTACACCTCTTTTCCGGCTACTGAATAAAATCAATAACAAGCGCTTTTGCCATGATATTGCTTTAGCTGTTGGTGAACTGGGCTTCAGCAATATCATTCTCTTTAACGATAATGACATTTATAACGGTTTTTATTTAAAAGAACTGCTTCAGCCGGAGTGTTATGTTTACTACATGAGAGATTTTTTACAGGGATATGCTTTCTGGAAAAAACATTGCAGTGTACTGGAGCCTGAGCTTATATCAAAATCAGACCTTGTTGTAACAAACTCAGTTTTTTACCGTGATTATTGTTTGAATTATAACAGCAAATCTGTTTACATGGGGCAGGGTTGCAATCTTGATAACTTTGATGCCACAAAGAGCCACCCTAAACCACGGGATATGGCCATGGATAAACAACCCATTATAGGTTATACCGGAGCTTTAGATTCTAACAGGCTCAATCATGAGATTATCCGCATTATTGCAGAAACACACCCGGAGTGGAATATTGTACTGGTGGGGCCGGAAGATGAAGAGTTTAAAAAAAGCACACTGCATAACATAAGCAACATAAAATTTAAAGGTGCTAAACACATGAATGAACTTCCGGCCTATGTTCAGCACTTTGATGTTTGTATCAACCCTCAAAAAATTAACACTGCCACACAGGGAAATTATCCCTTGAAAGTAGATGAATACCTTGCTATGGGAAAACCTGTGGTAGCTACACACACAAAAACAATGGAACTGTTTCAGAAACATACCTTCCTTGCAAAAACACCCCGGGAATACCCCGGTTTGATTGAGAAAGCCCTCGCCGGAAAAAGCCAGGAAGAACAAATTGCCCGGATTGCATTTGCACATTCACACACTTGGGCTAACAGTGTTGAAATTTTATATGCTGCGTTAAAACAGAAGTATTAAAAAAAAATAAGGCCCTTTTTGTGGTTAACAGCAAAGAATCACTAATTTAGTACTTGCAACACAGATTTTCTCTCCAATACATTGTGAAATACTTCCTCCATTTATCCTCTGAATCATAAATGTTTTTGTTTGAAACGCCTTTATATGTGTATTGGCATAAACTATAATCTAAAAAAACTACATTAATGAAAACTAACTTTACCTTACTTACAGTATTAATGGTCTTTCTTTTTAGTACCGCATCAAATGCCCAAACTGCAGGGGATTACCGCAGTATTGCTTCAGGAAACTGGGGAACACTCGCTACCTGGGAACGTTATGACGGTATTAGTTGGGTTGCTGCACCTTCAGCTCCAACATCTGCTGATGGCGTTATTACTATACGTTCACCACACACAGTAACAATTGCTGCCGCCGTTACAGCGGATCAGGTTGTAGTTGACGCAGGAGGCAGACTTAATAATAACACAGGTGGTCAAAACCTAACTCTAAATAATGGTACCGGAGATGATCTGGTGGTTAATGGCACTTATCTTTTAAGAAGTAATAATACACTTAATGGTCCCGGTAACCTTGTTGTTAATGGTACCTTTGAGTGGTTTAGCGGCACAATAGCTGCACCTGTAACCACAAATTCAGGTTCTACTACTACAATTTCTTTGGATTTTGCTCTTGTATTAAATAATACATTTATTAATAACGGAACCATTAACTGGGCTGCAGGACCTAGTAACGGTAATATTACTTTTAATAGTGGTACACTCACAAACAATGGTATAATTAATGCAAACTTTACAGGTTTATCTGCCCGTGGATTTGTAAACGGAGCAGGTACTAACACATTTAATAACAACGGCACGTTCAATAAACTTACAAGCATTGCTTTTGCTAACAGCTCAGTTACGTTTAATAATAATTCCACAGGAATTATTGGTGGTATTGGTTCTTACAACTTGTCAGGTACGGTTACCAATACCGGAACAATTCGCCCGGGCAATTCTCCCGGAGTTATGACTGTTACGTCTTCGTTTGTATCATCTCTTGCCACAACTCTGGATATTGAGGTACTCGATGCAAGCGGTGCCGGTACGGGGCATGATCAATTAAATGTTAATGGCAACTTTAATGTTTCCAATGCTGTATTAAATGTTACAGAGTTGGCTGTTGCCCCATTTGCAACTTATACAATTGTTACAACAACAGGTTCTGTAACCGGTACATTTGCCAGTACAAACTTACCCCCTCAATATACCGTCAACTATACTCCAAACAGTATTCAGGTTGTAAAGGCTGCGGGTCTTCCGGCAATTTGGGGTGATTTCACAGCTTTGGCAAAAGATGGCAACGTAAACCTTGAATGGTCTACATTCAGTGAAGAAAATACATCTCATTTTGTTGTTGAATTTGCAACAAATGGCACTGATTTTACAGCTATAGGAACAGTAAAAGCACAAGGAAACGCCAATACAAAAGCTACTTATAATTTTGTACATACCAGTCCTGATAAATCGAAAAATAATCTTTACCGCATCAGACTCGTTGATGCAGACGATAAAGTTTCGTATTCATCAATTAGAAGTGCAAGGTTTAAGCAAGGAGAATTGGTTCTTTTGCAGGCCATGCCAAACCCCGTAATAAATACATTGGTTTTACAAGCTCAGGAAAACAACCTTCAGGTTCGGATTTTCGATTTCAGTGGTCGTGAGGTAAAATCATTGCTCTTACAAAAAGGCGTGCACCAATTAGATATGACAAGAATGCCTGCCGGTCAATATTATATTACAGCTACTCATAAGGGAGAAACTGTACAGCAACTCAGTATTATTAAGCAGTAAATATTCTCGTTCTATTATGCGAAAAAGCTCCGTGAATTCACGGAGCTTTTTTACTATAAAGAAATTACTTTTTAAAAAAAACTGCAATAACCTATTTTATAATACGTGTTACTATGTACATCTTAAAATTGCATGACTCGAATGCTAAAAATTAATACATCTTAAGAATGATGGAATAATTTATGCTATACTTTAGCTGTAACGCTCTACAGCGTTATGAAAACTAAATAATACCGATATCCTTTATGAAAACTTTTTTACTCTTATGCGCATGCGCTCTTATGCCTGCATTGCAGGTATTTTCACAAACAGTTATTGGCCGTCAGACTGTAGATTCCTTTACCAGAAACAGCTATGGTGGTACTACCTATGCACTTACATGGCTGCCACAAACGTATAATAGTACAACAAGAGATTATCCATTGATTATTTTTTTACATGGCGCCGGAGAAACAGGTACTACTATCAGCAATCTTTCACGCCTTAATAATACAGGTTTACCTTCCAGAATTGCAGGAGGTTTTAACCCTGTGGCTGTTAATCCCAGAACAGGCGTAACAGACAGTTTTATTGTTGTATCACCACAAGCGCCATCATGGAGTTACAGTTATACAGAATTAAAACATATCCTTCCCGGAATTTTAAACAAATACAGAGTTGACAGAACCAGGATTTACCTCACCGGCCTTTCTGCAGGAGGTGGTGGTACATTTTCTACTTTTGGCAGCAGAGATTCTTTATTTATTAAAAATTTTGCAGCCATGGCTACTGCCAGCAGCGCCGGAACTAACGCAAGTAATGGCTATACTGCAGTAGAAGTTGAGAGTGGTCTGAAATTCGGAACTTCATGGGGCGTAAAAATGTGGACAGTTGCCGGTGAAGGGGATTACCTGCTTACTACAGATGTACGTTATCATGACAGTACTAACTGGCTTCAACCACAACCGCCAAACAAACTTACTGTTATTGCCGGAGTGGGCCACTCAGCCTGGAATCAAATGTATAACCCCTCCTTTCGGCCGGTAATTAATTATTACGGAAGAACGGGTACCTGTAATAATGGATGTGCATTTGGAGGTGTTCCGGTAGCACCTAACAATAATGGCTCAGCCGTAAGAGGCAGTGGTGTTACTCAGGATAGTTTAAATGTGTATGAATGGCTTTTACTTTGGCAAAGACCTGCAGGTGATGTATCACCAAATGTGGGCGACTATAGATCCAACGCAGCACGTCCAAATGGAGGCCGATGGAATTCAACAGCAAACTGGAGGCGTTACGATGGACAAAACTGGGTAACAACTACCAGAGTTCCGGACATATCAACAGGAAGAATAACAATCATGAGCACAGACAGTATGGAGGTAGATGTTGCAGTTACAACCGACCAGATAATCATTGAACCGAACGGAGTATTGAGTATTCAAAACAGCAGTATAACACTGGGGAATGGACCGGGAATAGACATAGTAGTAAATGGAACAATGTATTTACAACCCTCAAGATCCATCAATGGTACGGGTACAGTAATAGTTAATGGCACTTTTAACTGGATGGGCGGAACCTTAGGTGTATCAACCGAAACCGGCACATCTTCCATAATCAATATTAACAGCAACAATCAGAAATTCCTGACAGCTACATTTATTAACCGTGGAATTGTTAACTGGGGCACCGGCCTTACAGGTGGCGATATTGTTTTTACAAATGGCCGCTTTACCAATGAGGGTACAATCATTGAGAGTTTTCTGGCAAACAGAGGACTAAGTAACGGGGGTGGAAACAATGCCTTTATTAACCTGGGCATTTTCAGAAAGTATTCGCTTAACTCTTTTTTAAACAACGGAGTTCCATTTACAAATACCGGTACATTACAAGGTATTGGCAGTTATAATTTTTCACCGGGCACTATTACAAATACCGGAATAGTACGTCCGGGAAACTCTCCGGGTATCTTAACAGTTAGCGAAGGCACATTAACCGGACAAAATACAACAATCAATATTGAAATTTTTAATGGCTCAGGTGCAGGCTACGGTCACAATCGTTTAGATTTAACAGGAAACATTTCTTTAACAGGCAATCGTCTTGTTTTGTATGATAATCCCACAGCGCCTATTCAGGCTTATACAATTCTTACAACAACTGGTGTATTTTCAGGAACGTTTTCACAAGTAACCTTACCTCCGGGTTATTCACTCACCTACAACAGCAACAGCGTGGTAGCAAATAAAACGGGTGGTACATTACCTGCTGTTTGGGGAGAATTTTCCGGAGCAGCATCTGGCAGTGATACAAAATTAAGCTGGACCACTTTACAGGAAGAAAATACAGATTATTTTGAAATACAGTTTTCAGATGATGGTGCAACCTTTTATACCATTGGTATTGAACCGGCACAGGGTTCTTCATCAGCACCCACTGTTTATACACATACCTACAGGGCCGCGTCTGCAAATGCAATTCAATACTATCGCCTGAAACTTGTTGATAAAGATGGTAAATACGAATATTCCAAAATCATTACACTTAAAAAACGAAACCAAAGTTCTTTTGTACAATTACAACAAAATGTAATTACAGGAGATTTGCAACTTACTGCCTATAACAACAGCCTGAGTGGAATAATAGCAAATATGAACGGTTTTGTGGTATGGAGAGGACGAATAAATAATGGCTATCAGTCAATACCGCTTGTTAATTTTTCAACAGGCCTTTACAAGTTAGTCGTTTTCCGGGATCAGCAGCCTGTTCAAACATTGATCATTCTTAAAAAATCAAACTGACAACATACTGTAACTACAAAAAAATAAAACTATATTGCATCTGAAACAGTTCAGCAGATACAAGGTTATCTGCTGAACTGTTTTAAAAAGTTGCATAAGCATGAAATTACGGAATCCGCAAAACAGGTTTCAACTGTCCATTAAAAAAAACGATCGTGTTCTTGAAGTGGGAGGCGGCCACAACCCTCACCCCCGCTCAAACTTAGTAGTAGATAAATATACAGGAAACGACAACCAGCATCGTGTTACTGATTTAAAAGTACTCAGGCATCAACAGTTTATGGAAGCAGACGGTGAAAACCTTCCCTTTAAAGATCATGAATTTGATTATGTAATATGTTGTCATGTGCTGGAACATGTACCCAACCCTCAAAAATTTCTGGCAGAACAGTTTCGGGTGGCTAAACGAGGTTACATTGAAACCCCTTCATTACTTGGCGAATACCTGGCACAAAAAGATTCGCATAAATGGATTTTACATGAGCATGAAGATGTATTATATCTCATGGACAAAAAAGAATTAAATTTTTTTCCCCGTTACGACACAGGAAATCTTTTTCATGACTATCTGCCAAAACATTCAATAGGTTATAAAATTATACAACGAACACATCCTAATGTGGAAACGATAAGAATTGAGTGGGAGCACAATTTTAATTTTGAAGTAAACCCTCAGGATCCGGAAATAAGAAAATTCTTTACAGGACCATGGAATTATCAATGGAATGATTCTTTTTTTCCACCACGCAGTATGGGAAATGAATTTAAAGCAGCAGCAGCAGCCATGTGGGATATTAGCAAAAGTGTATTCAAATCCAAAGTATTAAAAAAAGGAAATTGAATTTTTAAGATTAAAGCTGTTATTGAAATCCTCTTTCTTTAAGCTTATTTATATATTCAAGACCGGCTTCCCAGGTGGTTTTGTAAATTGTAATCATGTTTTTAAAGATAGCCGACACTTCTGCACCTATTTCTTTTTTCATGGTAAAATACCAGAGTAGAGTTGTAAGCAAGCATGCCGCTAAAGTGCCGGCGGCAGCACCATAAAAACCCATTAATTTAATACCAATCCATGCACAACCAAAATTAATAAGCATGGTGAGGCAATTTCTTAAAAAACACAAACGGCTCTTTCCAATTGAATATAAAGTTGTTCCCGCCTGATGTTGAAATACCCCAAGTACACTTGCAATAACAAGAACCTGGAGAATAGGTGCAGCAGCTGTGTATTTATCCGCTGTAATTAATTTCATAATAATTCCTGCAAATACTATAACAAACACTCCGGGGGGTATGATAATGCAAAGAAGTACTGCTACCATCTTTTCATACATCAGTTTAATCTTATTTGTTCCTTCATCTGAAGATGCTTTGGCCAGTTTGGGAAAAGCTACTTCTGCCGCTGCATAGGTGGGCATGTCAATAAATCCGTTTACTCTGCGAGCCGTAGAGTAAAATGCCACAGAACCGGGGATATATGCAGCCGTCATTAACTGATCGAGATTGGAATAAATACTTGACAATACACCTGAACCAAAAATATATCCACCATATGAAAACATCTTTTTTATCCAAAAACGCCGGGGCATAAATTTTTTCTGCAAATACTTACGGCTGGTAATTAAAAGAATAAATGTACCTGCAGCTATGCTTACTGATTGATAAAAACCCAGCATATATAAATTTTGAAAATCATCCCTGTAATAAGTAACAGCAAGGCAACTAAAAAAAATAAATTGTTTTACAAAATTGCCCCAAAAAATTCCGCCAAACTCAAAATGTGCCTGATGTACTGCTTCAAAGTGTGAAAAGAATATCATACATACAATGCCTGGAATAAATGTAAGTAGCATGGGCATAAACTGTTCGCCTGCGTTGAGCAGCTTACCAAGAGAATAACCGAGCAACAAAATAAAAAGAATAAACAGCAGACTAATAGCTGCATTAATTGCCAAAGCTGAAGATGCCACAACTGATTTCTCTTCTGGAGAAGAAGCAATACTTGTGTACCGCACCTGTGCATTGCGCAACAATGCATTTTTATTTGTTTCAAAAATGGTAATAACAATCAGAAATAATGACCATGTTGCCATTTGCGACGGTGTATCAAGTAAACGAACCAGAATTAAAAAATTGATAAACCCGAAAAAAGTAATGGAAAATCGCTGCATGAGTGAAAACGCAGCTGAACGAAACCAATATGATTGTAAATATTTTTTCAAAACTTTTTTTCAAAATAATTAAACAGCATTTATGCTGTTACTGTACGTATTGCCCTGCCACCACAAAACGTTCTACTTCTGATATTATTTCTTCGCTGATTTGAATATCAAATTTTCTTGCAAACAATTTATCTGTTTGTTGAAGTGCTTTTTTATCCTGTAGGGTTAAGATACGGGGATGGCCTTCTGTTTGCCCGGCCCAGTCAACGTACACCAGGTTATTTTTAATGCGAGATTTATAATGTGAGTTATATAATATGCTGGCAAATATAAACTCATCTGCACCCCAGCACAATTTAAAATAACGCACCACAGCAGGATTTTGCTTCAGAAAATTTATAATATACAAAGCTGCATCATTAGTAATTGTAAACCAGTTGGCTTTACCTACAATTTCAAAATCAAGTGGAAATTTTCTAGACGGGAGCAGTTTTGTTGCCAGTTTGCTAAGTCTGAATTTTCCGGGTATTTGCCAGTTAATAAAATGATATCCCTTTACACGATACTGTGCATCAGTCCATTCTGTTTCTATCGATTCGCATGTCATAAATTCTGTGCCTGAATGCTGCTGAAGATAGTTATAAATAAATGCAGCTGTTTTTACAGGTAAATCCTGGCCAGAAATAACATTAATATAATCAAATCCCAATGGTATAATTTCCTCAAATCCATTAAGGGTTGCCTGTATTGTACCGTACCCGGCCCAAACAATCTTTGTCCTTTTTTTAATAAAAGTCAGGCGTGGAAACTGCCGCAGGTAGTGGTACTCTGCTTCGTTGACTTTTGCATCTACATGAATAAAAAAATAAAAATCCGGATGCTGCATCAACCGCAAAAGACGTTCCACCTGGGCCGGAAATTTATGTACAAGTATAAGGTGTGCAACACGCATATATAAAATATTCCTTACTATTATTGCTGGTGAAGATAATACAAGTGTGTGTCAATTTTTAATCCCATAGTTTTACGCTATCTTTCGTCCTTACAACTGATTAAGAATAAAAATTCAAATCATTCTTTGTGAAAAATAAATTGTATAAACTGCTGCTTTATATTTTTAAGTTGGGTTTTTGGCCGGCTATTCGTATTGTGTGGAAAATGTACAGAGGAAAAACAAACGAAGTGATTGCATTACAAGTGCCGGGTGTAGAACATCCTGTTTATATACGTGCACAAACAAGTGATGAGTACACATTTCAGCAAATTTTTATAAATGAAGAATACAAATTTGACTATGAAGGAACAGCAAACTCCATTATTGATGCCGGTGCAAACATTGGCTTAGCTGCTGTATATTTTGCCCAGCGTTTTCCAAAGGCAAAAATCATTTGCCTGGAACCTGAACCTGAAAACTTTAAGTTACTCAGGCAAAACATTAAACCCTACCCATTTATTACCGGTTTGCAGCAGGGATTATGGAGTACTAAAACCAACTTAAAAATTTCCATTGAAGGGAAAGATAACTGGGGGTTTACTGTAGAAGAGAGTACCACACAAGACCCCGGAACTGTTGCGGCAACATCTATCCCCAATCTTTTAAAAGAATTTGAGTTAACTTCTATTGATATTGCAAAAATTGATATTGAAGGCAGCGAACTGGAAGTATTGAGTCATGAAAATTCGGCAGAATGGATAAAGCTTTGCAATAAACTTGTGATAGAATTACATGATCGCATGAAACCAGGCACCTCAAGAGCGCTTTTTAAACAATTGTTAAAACTACAGTCATTCAGATGTGAAATCTCCGGTGAAAATCTTGTGTTCGATAAGCTGCAATAAATCAAGTTATACTAACAATCAACAGTTTTCCTTATCCGCTCATTGCAAAAAAAATCGTATAATTTCTTTTAAATCCTGCACAAAATACGGTGGCAAGATTGAGCACTTCTGCGATATACTGCGAAATTATCTTTTATAATTTTACAAAGAATTCAATTGAAAATTTACCCTTGAAAACTGTTTGAAAATTGGGGAAAAGAACTGCCGTACCTGTACTATCTATTTCGCAAGTTGGCATACCTTTTGGCAATTAAGAGAGCCAAAAATCTTGTTCACCAACCAATCATATCTAGTTTTCTTCCGGCTATATCCGGTTAGGGGATAAACCATCCAATATCATGAAGCCAATTCTATTGCTCTGCGCAGCTTTATCATTTTACTTTAGCAGCAATGCACAAATTATGGGTCGACAGCAGGTGGACCAATTTCCCAGAAGTTCTTCGGGCACACTTACAAATGCACTTACCTGGTTACCTCAAACTTATAATAACGATATTAACCGCAGATATCCTCTCATAATTTTCTTACACGGAAGTGGTGAATCAGGAACAACAGTTACCGATTTAGCCAAACTTTATAATGCAACACCCCGCTCTCTGCCGGGCCGTATTGCTGATGGATGGAACCCGGTAGCAGTTAACCCCCGAACTGGTGTACAGGACAGCTTTATTGTTGTTTCACCACAATCAGCCTCATGGAGTTATAGTTATACTGAATTAAAACATATTTTACCTGCTGTACTTGCAAAATACCGAGTTGATACAAGCAGAATTTATTTAACCGGACTTTCTGCAGGCGGCGGAGGTGTATACTCAACATTTGGAAGCCGTGACAGCAATTTTATTAAACGCTTTGCTGCTATGGCAACTGTAAACAGTGCCGGTGTAAATGCAAGTAATGGGTATACAGCGTTACAAGTAGAAGCAGGTATTCGTTATGGTACTGCCTACGGTTGCCGTATGTGGACCATTGCCGGAGAAGGCGACTACTTATTAACAGTAAACGTTCGCTATCATGACAGTACAAATTTGCCAACAATACCACCAAGAGCTAACAAATTAACCGTATTGGCAAACACTGGACACAACGCATGGGGACGAGCTTATGATCCGGCTTTCAGACCTGTTATTAATTATTATGGAAACAGCGGCACCTGCAATAATGGTTGCAATTTTGGAGGAGTTCCGGTGGCGCCTGCAGCAAATGGAAGCACCGTTAGAGGTTCCGGAGTTACTCAGGATAGTCTTAATTTGTATGAGTGGCTGTTGTTGAACCAACGAACATTTGCAGCATCACCTAATCCTACGGCGTATGCCGGACCTGATATCAGCATCTCTTCCCCCCTTTCGTTCGTAACATTACAGGGAACCGGCACTGCTGGTGAAGGTTTTACAATCAGTTCATTTCAGTGGACTAAAATCAGCGGCCCCTCTTCATTTTTAATAGAAACCCCCTCTTCATCTGTTACAGTTGTAAATAATCTTGTGCCCGGTACTTATATTTTCAGACTTACAGTTAGAAACAGCAATGGCGTTGTTGCAACAGATGATGTACAGGTATCAGTTACCGGTACAGCTTATGCATCGCCTCAGATTAATTCGGTAACAGCAGATCAAACTATTGTTTTACCTGTAAACAGCGCAACCGCCTCCGTACAATACACAATAACCGGTGCTGCGCTCAAATCAATTGAATGGAAAAAACTTAAAACACCGGGACAACCAGCAAAACGATTAGGAATTCTTGGCTCATCAACAAGCCAGGGAGCAGGCTCTTCAGTAGCAGACAGCAGCTATACAGGAAGATTACGAAAACATTTGGAAAATTACGGACTTACAAATGGGATTGTAAATCTTTCCATGAGTGGTTACAGTATTTTTAAAGCTATGCCTACAAGCTATGTGCCAACCGGTTTGCAGCCGGCACCTGATCCTGCACTCAATATCACTGCAATGCTTAATCAGAATGTTGATGTTGTAATTGTGAACTATCCGTCAAATGGATACGATCAGTTTTCAACTGCAGAAATTATGATGGCCTTTCAAACTATTTATGACAGTTGTACTGCAAGAGGCGTGGATTGTTATATCACCACAACTCAACCACGTAATGATTTTGGGCCAACTTTCAGACAAATACTGCAAACACTTCGTGACAGTATATTAAATCGTTTTGGTGATAAAGCAATTAACTTTTATGACCCAATTGCAACACCCGGATCTAATACAACTAAAACAGAATATGCTGCCCCCGACAATATTCATATAAATGATGGCGGTCATCGTCAGTTATTCAATAAAGTAGTTCAATCCAATATTTTTAAACGCTTTGGTGTTTCTGCTGCAACAATTAATAATGCCGGAACTGCCAATGCAATATTCACGAATCTTACTACGGGTGAGCATACGTTTATGGTATCTGTTACTGATACACATGAACAAACAGTTAACCGCTTCACAAGGGTAACTGTTTCCGGAACAGCATCAAATAACAATCCGCCCACTGCCAATGCAGGTGCCAATCAAACCATTACATTACCAACTAACTCAGTTACACTTAATGGAAGTGGTACAGATACGGATGGTACCATCACAGCCTATCAATGGACAAAGATTGCAGGGCCTGCTCAATTCAATCTTACTGCTCCTGCTCAGGCACAAACAAATTTCTCCAATCTTGTGCAGGGTGTGTATCAGGTGGAGTTACAGGTAACAGATAATGTTGGTGCTGTAGGAAAAGATACAGTAATCATAACAGTAAACACTTCACAACAAGCAACACAAAGTTGTAACGGGAGAAGTTATATGCCTGCACCGGCAGGTGACAGAGGTTACTATAACTATATTAATCTGCAGCCCGGCGATACATTATTCTTAGATGGTTCAAAAAGCTGGAGCTATGTTTATCTGCAAGGCAAAAACGGTACACCGCAATGCCCTATCGTAATTATGAATAAAAACGGGCAGGCAAGATTAACAGGAAGTAATGCCCAATTAAAACTTTTTGATTGTACAAACATTAAAGTAATAGGAACAGGAACACCCGGCGTTAACTATGGCATTTATGTTCAACCTTATGCCGATAACATATTAATCAATGGTGCATTTGCTGTTGTTGTAAGCGGACGTTCAAAAAATATTGAAATAAGCAATGTACATGTAAGAAATGCAGGAATTGGTATGAGTATTAAAGAAGATGGCGGCTGCGATCCTCAATACAATTATCCAAACTGGGTTATTGATTCCATCAGTCTTCACCATAACAGAATTGCAAAAACATGGAACCAGGGCATGTATATTGGAAATACTTCTCCTGACAATGGCCCCAACAGTTATGATGTAAGACCGGTAAATTGTAACGGAACCACTATTTACCCAAGACCATTCAGAATGGGAAATATAAAAGTTTATGAAAATGATTTTGACAGTACCGGCAGGGCAGCTATTCAACTTTCCACTGCAAGTACCGGCAGAAGTGAAATTTATAATAACCGTATTCGTAACAGTGGTATTGGTGGTGATGAAGCGCAGGGCGCAGGCATTAACCTTGGTGCTTACAGTCATGTGTGGGTATATAATAACCACATCGTAAATACGCTTACGTTTGGCATAAGCTCATTTGGTGCCAGTAGTACAAACAATATCTTAAAAATTGAAAATAATATTATTGACAGTAGTGGTTTTTTAAGACACTATTACCTGTGGCAACCAGGGTTGTTTCAAATTGATTTAAATACAAGAACAGTTTATCCTAATACAATTCCATGGGTTTATTCTATCGGTCTCTATACAAAACCAACTGAGAATCCTGTTGACAGTACACGTTTCAGGATTTCAGGCAACTCATTAGGATATCGTAAAAATGTGAATGGCGGAATTGTTTTATCTGACAACCAGAATACATTTCACAAAAGCGGAAACTTTGTATGTAACAATTTTGCAACTGCTGGTGGCTCAACAAACGTGGTTATTGAAAACCCGCAAGCGCCTGTTTTTTATTCAGCAAACTGCAATAATATTGGCAATATCTCACCTATTGCTAATGCAGGTGCTGATCAAACAATCACATTGCCCGTAAATAATGTAATTCTCTCAGGTAATGGTTCTGATCCTGATGGTACTATTGCTGCCTATCAATGGACAAAGATTGCAGGGCCTGCTCAATTCAATATTG
>CAYPBV010000026.1:0-15460 GCA_964409025.1 uncultured Chitinophagaceae bacterium
ACGTAATGGTGGAATAGCAGCATCAACAAAAGCGGGTGATAACTGAAAAAAGGAAAGAAGCTCTGCAGCAAATACATTAAACAGAATAAACATACACGCAGTTGCCGTCAAGCTCAGCTTTACAATCCGCCTGATGAGATTGAGTACATCGTCTTTTCTTCCCTGTCCGATGATATTACTCACCATCGCATTGGTTGTACTGGCAAAAGCCCAGATGAAAATACCGGTAAGCGAAAAAATATTCCGCATTACATTACTGATGGCCAATGCACGTTCCGGCTCATTGGGAAAAATTAGTTTGCCGTTGCGTTCAATCAAAATATAAAATAAGAGCCATGTAATCAAACTGATGGAAAACTGTCCAATGAGTGGTGCAGAAATGTTCAATATTAAATTGCTCAATTGTTTGTTGTAACGCAAATGATTGAACAGTTGAAAACGCTTATGCAGTTTCAGAAAAATAATTAATCCATAAACTGTAGTCATACCAATAAACTCAGCTAATACACTTGCATAAGCTGCACCGTTAAATCCCAGCTTTGGCAATCCAAAATGACCATTGATTAAACTATAATCAAAAAAGATATTGGCCCCGTCTTCTAAAAACGTACCAATCATTAAAAATTTACTATTGTTGGTACCAACAAGAAATGCATTACCCATTTGAAATAAATACAAAAAGGGGAGTCCCCAAACCCTGATTTTCAAAAACTCTATCGCATTTGCATCTACTTTTTGAGATTGTAGTGCTTGATGAAAAATTAATGGTGTTAAAAAATAAGTGAGTGCAATGCCCACAGCTGCCATTACAGCCGCAATGCGTACACCCTGAGAAAATAATTTACCGATTTCATTTATTCTGTTTTCACCGGCTCTGCGTGCAATCAATGACTGCAGTGCATTGTTTAATCCGTTACCCACCACAGCTACCACTAAAAAATACACACCGGTAATGCCTGCAGTGCCCAGAAATTCTTCACCCAAACCGCTGATGAAATAATTATTGGCCGTAAAATTCAAGAAAGGCACCAGTAGTGATAAACTGATGGGTAATGAAATGGATAGTATCTGTTTATTGGTAATATCCAGCCGTAAATCATTCTTCGGTAATGCCGTTTCCAAGCTCGTAAAAATTTGAGCGAAATTATGTGATTTATCTCTGCCTTATTATTCCTATTTTGCAGCGTTTAAAAAATCAACCCGTGCTGCATCCTGTTTACTTTTTTAATAAACGTTCCTCTGCATCTGATGCTCTTCATTTATTGGTGCAGCATGGTTTTGAATTTTGCAGTTTTTCAGTTTACGATAGTAACAATAAGGAGGTAAATGCCTGGGCTATGTATGAATCTAAAACACCATTAACTGAAAGTTTGGTAAAAGATATTACAGCAAAACAGGAATGGCTTGTGCAATCGTTTCAATCTGTAACCATTGTTGATTATACCCCTCAAAACACATGGATTCCTGAGTCATTTGCAAAAGAAGGCACTGAAACTGCATTACTTGATTTAATAACGGGCAGCAGGGCACAAACAGTAACATTGAAAGATAGTACTGATAACGCAGTTAATTTTTATCATGTTGATGCAGCTGTATACGCAGTATTGAATCACCAGTTTGCAAATGCGCAATGGATGCATCACGAAACTCTGGTAATGAAGCGTCCTGCTGCAGAAGAAGCTGTTATTACAGTTGAAATATGGTTTCATTCAATAGTTCTTTTTGCAGAACATAAAGGTGAGTGGTTATTATTGCAGCACCGCCTCTATCAAACACCTCAGGATGTATTGTATTATGTTCTGAACTGTAAACAGCAATGGAATATGGGTGATGAGGTTATTGTTAGGTTGCAGGGCATGGTGGAGCAGCAATCAGCCTTGTATCAATTGTTACATCAGTATATTTTAAATCTTAAAATCAATAGTGAACTGGTATTTACTTATCCCGGCAATACATCAGATATCCCCAATCATACCAAACAACTGGTTGACAGAATACTCACATGCGTATCATAAGCGGAAAATTTGGCGGCAGAAGTTTTCAACCTCCTGCAAATATGCCTTATACAAGGCCTACAACTGATATTGCCAAAGAAGGTCTTTTTAATATCATTCAGAATAATATTGAAGTGGAAGGTATTAAAACACTGGATTTATTTGGTGGTACAGGCAGTATAACTTATGAGTTGGCAAGCCGTGGTGCTGCAGATCAAACAATTGTAGAAAAAGATACACAAATGAGCGCCTTCATCAGCAACATGTGTAAAAAGCTGGATATTGATGTGCGGTTGGTAAAGATGGATGTGTTTAAATTTATAGCGCAATGCAATGAGCAATTTGATTTTATTTTTGCAGGCCCGCCTTATGCGCTGGGTACAATAGATGAAATTCCAAAACTTATTGCAGTAAAAGAATTGCTGAAACCAAATGGATGGTTTGTACTGGAGCATACACCACGCAACAGTTACAAAAATTATGAGCTCTTTAAAGCAGAGCGTAATTACGGTACAACGGTATTTTCTTTTTTTGTAAACACTGCAACTAAGTAAGCGGAAATTAAAAAGCTTCTTCTTCGTTTCTTTGTATAAGAAAAAGCATTGATCATCTTCTGTGTATATATAAGTTCAGTGGCAACCTGTATTATGACTAAACAAGAACTTCGGCATATCTACTCCCAAAAACGTTTGCAACTTACAGTAAGCGAACAAAATCGGTTTGATGATTTATTACTTATTCAGTTCCAGAAATTAGTATTGCCTGCTCTGTATTATATACACAGTTATATGGCTATAGAATCAAAAAAGGAATTTGCCACAGATGCCATTCTTCATTTTCTGGAATTTCAACACCCTGAAGTACAGATTGTATTACCAAGAGTAAATACGGAGATACAGGAATTAGAATCTGTTTTGCTAACAGATGAACTTGTATTTCAAAAAAACAAATGGGGTATAGCCGAACCTGTTGAAGGAGAACTGATTCATGTAAAAGATATTGATTTGGTGCTGGTGCCTCTGCTTGCATTTGATAAAGCGGGCCACCGGGTAGGTTATGGAAAAGGGTATTATGATAAATTTTTAGCACAATGCAGGCCAGATGTTTTGAAGGTTGGATTCAGTTACTTTGACGCTATAGATAAAATCATTGATTCTGCAGCATTTGATATACCTTTAAGTTATTGCGTTACACCGCATCGTATTTATGAATTTGGCTAATATTACATTTCAATCCATACGTTTTTTACTGCTTCCATTTGCATTGATTTATGCAGTCATTATCCGGTTTCGAAACTGGATGTATGATAAAAAAATTATTGAATCGGTTTCTTTTAATATTCCTATGATTTGTGTAGGAAACCTGAGTGTGGGCGGTACAGGTAAGTCGCCTATGATTGAATACCTCATTCGCTTACTTCACAGTGAATATCAACTGGCTGTGCTGAGCCGTGGTTACAAACGAAAAACAAAGGGCTATATATTGGCCAGTGAAACAACCGGTGCGTTGGAAATAGGTGATGAGCCGATGCAGTTTTATTCAAAGTTCCCGCAGGTGTCAGTAGCCGTAGGAGAAAACAGGGTGGAAGCAGTACCTCAATTGCTTCATGACCGTCCGCAAACGGAAGTTATTTTATTGGATGATGCCTTTCAGCATCGAACCATTAATCCCGGCTTTTCAATATTATTGACAGATGTAAATAATCTGTACACTAATGATTTTTATTTACCTACTGGTGATTTGCGGGATGAAATAAGAAGCAGCAAAAGGGCTGATATTATTATTGCCACAAAATGTAAACCCGGCTTTACAGATGAACACCGGCAAAAAATAACAAGAGAACTCAAACCCCTGGCACATCAGCAATTATTTTTCAGCACTATTGAGTATGGGATTCCGCAGCATATTTTACAAAAGCAGCAAACCTATCACTTGCACAAAAATCTGGAAGTACTGCTGGTTACAGGTATTGCCAATATTGAACCGCTCAAACGATATATCCTTGACAATACGTATACGTATGAACGTATGAGTTTTGGCGATCATCATATTTTTACTATCGATGATTTACAGGAAATAAAAAAGCGATTTGAAAAAATAAGCAGTAATCAAAAGATTATTCTCACAACAGAAAAAGATGCAGTGCGGTTAATGAAGTTTCAAACAGAACTTGAAAATTTGCCGCTGTATGTTTTGCCTATACAACATGAAATTTTATTTGGTGAAGAAAAAAAGCTGAAAGAGGCAGTGGTGCTGTTTATTAAAAACTTCAGCCGGAAAAAAGAAGCTTTGACTACCGAAAATTAAAACCTACTTAAACACACGCAGTAACAAAATGAGTAAAAAGAAAAACGATAAAAAGAGAAAGCAAAGTGCAGTAAAGCACAGCCATTATAAAGGAACAGTTGAAATTACACGCAGTGGTATGGCCTTTGTAACCGTTGAAAATATGCAGCGTGATGTGCTGGTGCGTCCCCATCATTTAAATACAGCACTCAATGGGGATATTGTAGAAGTGAGCATTACAAAAGAAAGTAACAATGGAAGAAATGAAGGCTCCATAACCAAAATAATTGAACGTAAGCAGGTTGAATTTATCGGCCGGTTACAGTTTCAGAAACATAATGTTTATTTCATTCCTGAGAGCGACCGACCGATGCCTGATATTCACATAGCAGCAGATAAAACAGCCGGTGCTCAAAACAATGATAAAGTAGTTGTGAAATTGATTGAGTGGAATAAAGATAAACGATTGCCTGAAGGAGAAGTGCTGGAAATAATTAAAGGAGAAAATGTGAATGAACTTGCCATGAAGCAATTGTTGCTGCAGGGTGGATTTTCACTGAGTTTTAGTGATGAGGCTATGGAAGAAGCAGCACGCTTACCTGAAACTATTTTTAAAAATGAAGAACTCAAGCGAAAAGATTTTCGTGGTACACTCACATTTACGATTGACCCTGTAGATGCAAAAGATTTTGATGATGCACTCTCAATAAAATTACTTACTAATGGATTATATGAAATCGGTGTACATATTGCAGATGTAAGTCATTTTGTAGAACCGGGTATGAAACTGGATGAGGAAGGTTATGAAAGAGCAACATCTGTGTATTTACCTGATAGAGTAAATCCTATGCTTCCCGAACGAATCAGTAATGAATTATGTTCGCTACGACCACATGAAGATAAATACACATTCTCTGCTGTATTTCAAATGAGCAGCAAAGCTGAAATAAAAGAAGTATGGCTGGGCAGAACAATTATTCATTCCAATCATCGCTACACCTACGAGGAAGTACAGCATATTATTGAAACAGGCCAAGGCTTGCATAGTGATGAGATATTACTGCTCAATAAACTGGCCCAAAAGATGCGGAAGGATCGTTTCAAAAAAGGAGCCATTAACTTTTCATCACAGGAGGTTCGTTTTGTACTTGATGAAAATAAAAAGCCTGTTGGTATTACTGTTAAAGAAAGTAAAGAATCGCATCAGCTTATTGAAGAATTCATGTTGCTGGCTAATAAATATGTGGCGCAATATATAGGAAGTATTCAGGTAAAAGATAAACCTGTTCCATTTCCTTACCGTGTACATGATACACCGGATGAAGAGAAATTATTACCCTTTATTTCTTTTGCCAAAAAATACGGACATAAGTTTGACAACTCATCGCCCGAAAAAATTGCAGCCTCGTTTAATCAGTTGTTGAAGGATGTGCAGGGCAAACCGGAGCAGCATGTATTGGAAACGCTGGGCATACGTACCATGGCCAAAGCAGTTTACACCGCAGAAAATATTGGTCACTATGGTTTGGGTTTTGAACACTACTGTCATTTTACTTCGCCTATACGTCGTTATCCTGATGTTATAGTACATCGTATTTTACAGCAATGCCTTGATGGCGCTCCGCAGATTGATAAAAAAATGGAACAAAAATGCCGTCATTGCAGTGAGCGTGAACGGGCAGCAATGGAAGCAGAACGTGCTGCCAACAAATACAAACAGGTGGAATATATGAGTGAGTACCTGGGTGAAGATTTTGACGGCGTTGTGAGCGGTGTGGCCAGTTTTGGATTTTGGGTTGAAACGGTTGAACATAAATGCGAGGGACTTGTTAGTTTATTTTCCATTAGTGAACTGGATGATTTCCGGTACATTGAAGAAGATTATTGTTTGGTGGGAAGAAGAAGCGGTAAAACATTCCGTATAGGCGAGAAGGTACGGATCAAAGTGGTAGCTGCAAATCTGGAAAAACGTCAGTTGGATTATGAACTTGTAGTACCGAACGCATTGCCAACAGTGAGAACTAACGGAGCTGTACCCTTTAAACACCCAAAGAATAAAAAAAGCAGTCCGAAACAATTCGGGCAGAAAAAAAGAAAGAAAAGATAGATATGAATTCGTTTGAGGAATTACTTAAAAAATTTGAAGACTACTTTAATGTGAGGCAATTTCCGGTTTCACCATCTACACTTTACGATCCGGCTCAATATATTTTGGGCATTGGTGGCAAGCGTGTGCGTCCTGTATGTGTATTGATGGGAAATGAACTGTTTGATGACATTAAAGAAGATGCTTATCATGTAGCTGCAGCAGTGGAACTCTTTCACAATTTCAGTTTAATTCATGATGATATTATGGATAAAGCACCCTTACGCAGGGGCATGCAAACGGTTCATATCAAATATGGCGAACCTACTGCTTTGCTGGCGGGTGATGCTACACTAGTTCAGTCTTACGTAAAACTATCCTCTGTTGCGCCCGGTTTATTACAGGAAGTATTACCCTTGTTTAACCGAACTTCATTAGAAGTTTGTGAAGGCCAGCAACTGGATATGGACTTTGAACAAAAACAAACAGTGAGTCTGCATGAATATGTAGAGATGATTACGTTGAAAACATCGGTATTGCTGGCAGCCAGTTTAAAACTCGGATCCATTATTGGTGGCGCAAGTAAAGGCAACCGTGATCATTTGTATGAATTTGGTAAAAATCTTGGTATTGCTTTTCAAATTCAGGATGATTATTTAGATGCGTTTGGTGATCCTTCAAAATTTGGAAAGCAGGTGGGGGGTGATATCCTGGCGAATAAGAAAACCTTCCTCATGATTCATGCGCTGGAAACGGCATCTTCAGCAGATAAAGAAAAATTACAACAGCTTTTACAATCAAACCCTGCAGATAAAGTAGAACAGGTACTTACCATTTTTAAGAATGCAGGTGTAGATGCCTGGGCTTTACAATTGAAAAATGAATATTTTGAAAAAGCCATGGAGCATTTAGATGCTATTGCAGTAATGAGCAAACGAAAAGAACCGCTGATGCAATTGGCAAAGTTTTTAATACAAAGAGACTATTAGTTGCAATCACCTGCTTGTGCTTTCCCTATTTTTCCCTATTTTGAACCTTTCTAAATACCGACTGCATGAGCAAGAGTTTATTCCGCACAAAAAAGATTGATCAGATTCTTAAAGATATTCCTGAAGAAGGACATGGCAGCAATCTCAACAAAGTTTTGAACGTACGTGATCTTACTTTTCTTGGTATTGCTGCAGTAATTGGTGCAGGAATTTTTTCAACAATTGGTTCGGCTGCTTTTCATGGCGGGCCCGGTGTTTCATTATTATTTGTGATTACTGCAGTTACCTGCGGTTTTTCAGCATTGTGTTATGCAGAGTTTGCAAGTCGCATACCGGTAAGCGGCAGCGCTTATACCTATGCATATGTGAGCTTTGGTGAATTGGTTGCATGGATTATCGGTTGGGCCTTGATTCTGGAATATGCAATTGGCAATATTGTAGTAGCTATCAGTTGGAGCAGTTACTTTAATAATCTCCTGCAGGGATTGAATATTCATTTGCCTTTTTGGCTCACAACAAACGGCACTGCAGCCGGCGAATCATTATCAAAAGTAAATGAAGAAATTGCCAAAGGCGTTGCTATGACGTCTGATATGCAATCCATCATCAGCGGATTTAACAGTGCACCGGAGTTAATGGGTACCAGGCTGTTTTTAAACCTTCCCGCTTTTATCATTGTGTGTTTGATAACCATGCTTACGTATGTGGGCATTAAGGAAAGTAAAAAAAGTGCCAATGCCATGGTAGTGTTTAAAATATTCGTTATCATCTTTGTTATCATTATCGGGTTCTTTTATGTAAATCCGGCAAACTGGAATCCCTTTATGCCTAATGGATTTACAGGTGTGTTGCAAGGTGTGAGCGCAGTGTTTTATGCCTATATTGGTTTTGATGCCATCAGTACCACTGCTGAAGAATGTAAAAATCCACAGCGAGATTTGCCAAGAGGCATGATGTATGCCCTGCTCATTTGTACAGTACTTTATATCTTAATTGCATTGGTATTAACAGGTATGGTACATTACAGCGAGCTGAAGGTAGATGACCCTTTAGCTTATGTATTTGATAAAATCGGTTTGAAGTGGATTGGCTATATCATCAGCATCAGTGCTGTGGTGGCAACTACTTCTGTATTGTTGGTATTTCAATTAGGGCAGCCACGCATCTGGATGACCATGAGCCGTGATGGCTTGTTACCCAAACGCTTTTCAAAGATTCATCCAAAATATCAAACACCTGCTTTTGCCACAATCGTAACAGGTTTAATGGTTGCAATACCGGCATTGGTGCTGCCTTCATCCATCATGACAGATTTAACCAGCATCGGTACTTTGTTTGCGTTTGTATTAGTGTGTTTAGGAGTTTTGTTTTTACCTAAAATTCAAAACGCAGGTGCAGGTAAGTTTAAATTGCCTTATATAAACGGGCAATACATAATGCCTGCTATTCTTGCTATTTTTATTTATTTATTTCGCACAAGAGTAAGTGATGCTATAACTAATATCGCAAACGAAGCCCATCAGGAAATTTTATTTCTTATCTTCTTATTGATTGCCTTAGTAGTAACAGTTTATACCTCTATCAGAAAATATTCTTTAATTCCTGTACTTGGTGCCTTGAGTTGTTTGTATCTGATGATTGAAATTCCGGTAGCCAGCTGGTTTTGGTTTTTTGTGTGGATGGGAGTGGGCCTGGTTATCTATTTTATTTACGGTTACAATAAAAGTAAATTATCATCTTAATAATAATACACGGATAAGTAAAAAGCTGTTGCACTCAAATGATGCAACAGCTTTTTTGTTTTGGTTTTATAATTAAGGGTTGTTGTACTTTCAGATAGCAAATTGCTGGGTCAATGTATTATTGATTACTTTAAATCCTTCGCCAGCCGCCACAATTTGATATACGTTATCCATTGCCCTGATATTGGGCTTTGATAAATGTTTTTGGTCAAAGGGTTCCAGTAAATCAGTTTCTTCTGTAAAGGTACCGTGACTGTCAAAGATGCGTTCAATTACTCTGTAATGAAAGTGCCAGGGGTTTACAGCTTCGCTGTGTTCGCCGTTAACCGTTACATCATCATTAAATCCTTCAAAAATTAATTCGCTGGTGTGCTCACGGTTTTGGTTCAATTGGTCAGTAATTTCAATGAGTTCATTCATAGAAGGGTCGCCATGAACAATACCGCTGTCCCATACATTTTCTCCATTGAGAAAAATTTTCAATCGATTGTCAACGTGTTTTACATTAACGAAATATTTCTTTTCCATAACTGTATAATTTTTAGATTTCAGTTGGTTGATGTGAACAGGCAAATTTCCAAATCAATCAATTGCTGAAAGCTGATCAAAAGCATTTAAGTAGCTGACCTTCATTAATACGTATACTGATATGTACAATACAGTTGAACCTTATTAACTATCTGCAAAACACAATTTGCAAAACCGGTTTTTAGTTTGTACCTTTTCTCTGCTTGTTAAACTAATTAAACTTACTATTATGAATGTTATCAACCGATTGGAAAAATGGGGCGATACACATCACCCCAAGTGGCTCGATTTCGTACGCATTGCATTGGGCCTTGTTATTTTCTTAAAAGGAATTCAATTCATTAACAACATGCAGCCGCTTACTGAAACCATGTCAAAAAGTGGATTTTTGGGAGCAGGAGGTTTGGGTATTGCTGTACATCTGGTAGTATTTGCTAACCTGCTGGGCGGTGCCATGATTTTGTTTGGATTGCTCACAAGAGCCGTTTGTATTGTATTGATTCCAGTATTGCTGGGCGCTATTTTCTTAGTGAATCTCCAGGGAGGGGCCTTGCAGGCCAATGCTGAATTATGGCTGTCCATCATCATTCTCTTTTTATTGGTACTGTTTGCTATTGAAGGCAGTGGCAAACTCAGCTTTGATGATTGGATGCGTACACATAGTGATGAACGTCCGCATAAACATAAGTGGGAGTAGCTTAAAACAATCAACTGTAAACCGCTTTTAATGAAGCGGTTTTTTTGGGCTTCACCCTCATTCCCATACCAATTTGAGAGCAGCCTTCCCTCAGGTAAAGTGAGGATGAACTGCATGGGTTGTGAGCAGACTCTTCCCCTTTGGGGAAGATGGTTGCGGCCGTATCTTTGCCGCATGAAATTCCAGGTAGGCGATAAAGTATTACTCATCCATTCCAATGAAGAAGGCGAAGTGGTGGATATTATCAATAAAAAAATGGTAACAGTAGATGTGGGCGGGGTGCAATTTCCCGTGTATGCCGACCAAATAGAATATCCTTACTTCAAACGGTTTACTCAAAAAAAACCTGAGCCACCCAAGCCCAAACAGTATGTAGAAAATATCAAAAAAGAAAAAGGCAGCACCATCAAACAATACAATGTGGGGGAAGGCATCTGGATCTCATTATTGCCTGTGTTTGATAAAGATGTGTTTGATGATGATGTGGTGGATTATTTCAGAATTTATCTGGTAAACAATACGGCCGCTTCTTATCACTTCACCTATTGGCTGCGTTTTGAAGGCACTGTTGATTTTGAGTTAAAGAATGAACTCTTACCCTACAGTGATTTTTATATACACGATGTGCCCCTGGAAGACCTCAACGATTCTCCACGTTTTGATTTTGAATTTGAACTCAACCCAAAAGACAAAAGGAAAGCCGATTATACAGAGGCTTCTTTTAAAATAAAACCCAGGCAACTTTTCAAACGCATTGAAGAGTTATTATTAAAGCAGGAAGCTACACTATCTTATCTGCTCATGGAAACTTATCCTGATAAAGTGGAAGAAGAGAAATTTGACATGCGTAAACTTTCAGGAGCAGGATATAAAATTTATGATGCAGGAACCGCCAGGCAGCACATTCCTCCTGCCCGAAGCGTTATTGATTTGCACATTGAAAAAATCTCCAATCACTGGAAAGGGCTCAACAACTTTGAAATTCTTTCTATACAATTAAAAGAATTTGAAAAATACTATGAGTTGGCACTATTGCATTGGCAACCATCACTCATCATTATACACGGTGTAGGTGAAGGTGTACTGAGAAATGAAATACATGAACGCTTACGTAATAAAAAAGAAGTAAAGAGTTTTGTGAATCAATTTCATCCCTTGTATGGCTATGGAGCTACGGAGGTATTTTTTGAGTATTGATTTACAGGATACGTCTGACGTCCCCGTCTGACCGAAATTCAAGGAAATTTATTTTATCTATCTTTACCCACTGCAAACCCGGCTATCGCTTTAATTTATTAAGGAGGAAAGTCCGGACAGCAAAGGGCAGCCTTCCGGTGAAGAGCCGGGTGGTACAGCAATGTGCCAACAGATAGTGCCACAGAAAATAACCACCCCGCTACGGCGGGGAAAGGGTGAAAATGTGAGGTAAGAGCTCACAAATTGTAGTGGTAACATTACAGTAGGGTAAACCTAAGGTGCTGAAATGCCATGTAAATCATCGCTTGAGAGCGGCCCGCTCAATGCCTGCCCGAATGCGGAGCAGGCGGGATGATGGGTAGGCAGATTGAACTCATCGTGTAAATGGTGAGGCAGATAAATGATAGCCCACGACAGAATCCGGCTTACAGGTTTGCAGATTTTTTTCGCTCAGCGAAAAATAACATCAATCCCGACCACGTGGTCGGGATTGTCCTTTTTCAAAATCCCCGTCAGACGGAGTTTCGAAATTTCATACTCTATGTAAAACCAATAGCAGAATTCATTTCACCCGGCCGACGTGGTATCAGCCTACTATTACAAATACCTTTCCTTTAAAACATTGTAATGATGAATCAAATGCCCCAATGTGATAAAACCAATTGCATTCACCGTAATTTCTTTTGTGTTTGAAATGCCACGCCGCTTCAAATCATCAGCACTAAAACTGCTGAATAAAAAATGAGAACTGCTGCGCACTGAAATGAATTCATTTTTCAAGTCCTGTAAACTTCTGTTACTCACATCAGCAACTTCTGCAAATGCATTTTCATCAAAGCCCGGAAGCGGCACATTTGCCTGACGTGCTATCCACAAGGCTCGGTATGCAAAAATGCGCTCAGTATCAATGATGTGCTGCAGCAATTGTTTTACTGTCCATTTTCCATCTGCATACGCATAATCCGCTTTTGCTTCAGGCAGTTCATTCAACATGGATGCTAATTGCAGTTGCTGCGCATCAAATGCTTTTTGTACATCTTCTTCAGCAATCAGATCTATATATTTACTGAAGTAAGGTGGATGATCGGTTGTTAAAGGTTTGGCCATTATTACTTTTTTAGTTGATTAAAATTAAAAAGTCCTGCACGTGGGCAGAACTTTTTTTATTTATCCTTTTTTTGTTCGTTTCACTTTAGGTTTGGGTGCAGGCTTGGGCGTAACCGGTGCCTGTGTACTGCGTTCGCCTTTTAATGTAGCTGCAATCTTCATGGATTCATAAGCATTGATCAAACCTCCGGATTCACTTAACATATTAAATGCAACTGTTTCTTCAGGATTGCCAGGCTTCTTCACCTCTATTGTTTGTACCTGTGCACCTTTTGTAATACAATACTTTAATTGCTCCGGCGTAAGTTCAGGATAATAGGAGAGGATTAACGCTGCAAGACCTGCCACTACCGGACTGGCCATACTGGTACCCTGTTGAAATCCATAGGTTGTACCGCCGGGCAGTGTAGAATAAATTTTTACACCCGGTGCAAACACATCCACTTCTCTTTTACCATAATTACTGAAATCTGCTGCAAGGCCACCTGTTTTGGGATCGCCGCTTGCACCTACGGTGATAAAATTAGGTGCACGCATTTTTGTATCAGCATATATTGGATTGGGAAAGTTCTCAGTGCTGTCTACATTCTTTCCATCATTACCTGCTGCATGCACCAGTAATACACCTTTGCTCAACGCATATTTCACTGCATCATCTACCCACTTTTTTTGCGGTGAGAAGCTTTTACCGAAGCTCATGTTAATGATTTTGGCACCATTATCTACCGCATAACGAATGGCGAGAGCTATGTCTTTATCAAACTCATCACCATCAGGCACAGCACGAATGGTCATGATGCGCACATTGTTTGCCACGCCATCCACACCTATACCATTGTTGCGTGCTGCTGCAATGATGCCGCTCACATGGGTACCATGCATGGGTGTACTGGCCATCACATCAGGATTGCCATAGAAACGATCATTAAAATCATTGTAATTATCTTTTACAATTTCTGCACGAAAGTTTTTTGGTGCATTATCAAGCATTTCAGCTTTACGTTCCTGTCCGTTATAATAATCTCCAAACTCCTTCATAATGGTAGTGTTGGGAGCATCCATCATTTCAAAAGCTTTAAATAAAGTAAGCATCGTAGCTTTTGCATTTGTTTCTTTTGAATTGCCAGGTTTAAATGAAACAAGCTCATTGCCGTTATATTCTTTCTTAAATCCTGTTTTAAGAACTGAATCTGCTGCTGTAGATTGTTTATACAGATTGCGTAAAAATAAAATTTGTGATTGTGCATCTGTAGCACTGTTTTCAATATCTTCTTTTGCCTTTTTAAAGATGCGGTATTCTTCTTTTTCTATTGCTGATAATTTGCTTTCATCTACATCGCTGCTGTATTTGGTTTTAAGTGCATGATACAATCGGGCGGCTTCATATGATTCTTCTTTTACATTGCGCCCATCTTTACCACCCAGAAAGTTCCAGCCATAAACATCATCTATATATCCGTTTTTATCATCATCAATACCATTGCCGGGAATTTCTTTGGGATTTCTCCATAGTACAGGTTTCAGATCCTCATGCAGGGTGTCAATGCCACTGTCAATAACTGCAACTATAATGGTTGTGCTTTTTTTATCCTTCAAAAATTCATAAGCCTGCTCCAGGCTGATGCCGTAAAATCCATCTTTACTCTTGTCTTTCAAATGCCAGCCTTTCAATGCATCTTCTTTTACAGAATTCTGTGCTGATACATAGAGGCCGGAGAGAATGGTAACAAAAACTATCAAAATTTGCTTCATACGTACAAAAAATTTAGCTGTAAAGATGCGTGAAGATTTGATGCAAAACACACCATTCTTCCACATTTTCATATTTTTTTTAGCAGGAAGATGACAATTTGCTGACAGGAACTGCAGTATCCAGTTTTTTGTTTAAGCAGAAAATTTCTCATTCAGTACATAGAATTTCCCCTTCAGTTTTATTCCCACTTGTCACGTAAAACGCCCTGCTACTTTTGATTCATGATTCCATTTTCTCATCAAAAACTTAACATCATGAAAACAATTCTGAAAATTGTAATACCCGTAGCTGCTATCCTAATGCTGCTGCTGATGGGTTGTAAAAAAGAAGGTAGTGAAGTAAAAGGAAAACAAAAGTTGCAGATTTACTTAACGGACAATCCTGTAAACTTTCAGGCAGTAAACATCAACATTCAAAAGGTGGAGGTAAAAATTGAAGTGGATAGCAATGGGGTAGAACGGGAGTTTTGGGAAACATTGCAGATTCGTGCGGGTATTTACAATATCCTCAACTTTAGAAATGGTGTGGATACATTGCTGGCTCAGGGCTTTGTTACTACAGGTGAAATTAAAAAGCTGCGCATCACACTGGATAGTGGTAATACGGTTGTGGTAGATAATGTAACCTATCCGCTCACATTAAAAAAGCCTGAAGTAATCATTGATATAGATGATATTGCTGAAATCAGTCCCGGTTCGTTTAAAATCCATATTGACTTTGATGCTTGCGGTTCCGTTATCCGCATTAATAACAATCAATTTGAACTGCGGCCACGTATTCGCACATTTGATAACGATCATGACGGGCGCATTGAAGGAAAAGTGCTGCCAAAAGAAGCAAAAGCAATTGTTTCTATCAGCGGCAATGGACAAACACTTATTGCGCTGCCTGATGATGATTATGGCGAATTTAAAATTCGTGGTATTAAAGCCGGTACTGTTGATTTACAAATTAACGCAACCGCTAATGGCTATCGGGATACGGTGATTAAAAATATCCAGGTAGGCAACCGTGAAGTGAAACTCGGTACAATTATGCTAAAGAAGTAATTATTCAGTCCATAAGCAGTTTAATCAAATCC
>CAYPBV010000026.1:15470-32616 GCA_964409025.1 uncultured Chitinophagaceae bacterium
GACCGTCTGTATTTACGGGCGGTTTTTTATTGAAATGAATACAAGAAAAATTCAACCAGAGTCAGGCGCCTGTATTTCAGCCGAAAGGTGTTCACCAACCGTTTAAATGAAAAATATTTACCAACTCAGCTTTGCAATTCTTCCTTTGGCACCGGCTAGAAATACAGCTTTTCCTTTCTTTGCTTTTTGTACTACATGAAAGCTTTGAAGGGAAATATTTCGCCAGTTCATACCACCGTCTTCACTTATATCCACACCGGTAGTACCGCATGTAATCAAATGTTGTTTACTAATAAAACTTACACAGCTCCTGTAGCCAAAAGGTGGCGTTACCGGGCTGATGAACGTTCTTCCTTTGTCTCTTATAATAATACAATTTTGAAAACGGCCGGTATCCTTTGTGAAATCGCCTCCCACAATTACCATATTTTTTTCGTCATATACTGCAATAGAATTAGCACCGGTAAATTCCTGCCCCTGTATGATGGGCAATACAATTTTTTCATCACGAATAAACAGTCTTGATAACGCCCCGCCTGTTACAAACACGGCCTCCTGTTTATTGAGCAGCGCAACATTGGTGCCGCTTGCAGCAAACATGGCTTCCCCTTTTTCTGCTGCCGGATAATTAGCTTGTGGTAATCCCCGCCATGTTGTGCCGCCATCAAATGTTCTTGCAATAAATAGTTTTCCGTCTATTGGGTCGCCCACAACAATACCACTGTTACTGTTCCAAAAACTCATAGCGTCGAGGAACATACCTGCCCGTTTATCTTCAAATACCTTTTTCCAGGTAATACCCCCATCAATAGTTTTAAGAATGATGGCAGGCGTATCCACTGCTATAATGATGGCTGTATTTTTATCAAATGCTTCAATATCACGAAAGTCTCTTTGTTCGTATCCTTTAACTTTTATCCATTCAAATGATTTACCTCCGTTGATGGAGCGTGCCACTGTTCCCCTGCTGCCACTTGCCCAAATGATATTATCATCAACGGTGCATAACCCACGAATGGAAATAGCATTGTTACTATCCAGCAGCTGAATTGTTTGTGCTGATGAAAAAGTAATGAAATAACAAAGCAGGACTGTAAAAATTATTTTCATCCTGCAAAGTAAGAAACTCTTCAATCTTAGTGCTCACATCATACCTGTTACTTGCGTTGTTTTTCCTACATTCGTTTTCAACGATTGCCCTTATTATGACTGATTACAATTATCTGCCGCTGGATGAACAGGAACTTACGTTTGAAGAAGTACAAAATTATCTTCAGTTTTCACAGTTTGTATCCATTACCTTTCGTGCACATACAAAGATTGAACACTGCAGAAATTACCTGGATAAGAAAGTAGCAGCTACTGATACACCTTTTTATGGTATTAACACCGGCTTCGGCTTTTTACAAAACGTAACTATAGGTGATGATCAATTGGAACAGTTGCAAAACAACCTGCTCATGAGCCATGCCTGTGGAATGGGAGATGAAGTGCCTCCTGTAATTGTTAAGCTCATGCTCATGCTTAAAATAAAATCATTGAGTTATGGTTACAGTGGTGTACAGATTGCCACGGTTAAACGGTTGATGGATATGCATAATGCAGAAGTGCTGCCCGTTATTTATCAACAGGGGTCATTGGGAGCAAGCGGCGATTTAGCACCTTTGAGCCATTTAAGTTTACCATTAATAGGCAAAGGTGAAGTAAATTATAAAGGCAGAAGATTAACTGCACAGGAAATATTGCAGCAATTGAACTGGGACGTTATCCGATTGAAAAGTAAAGAAGGATTAGCACTCATCAACGGTACACAGTTTATGAGCGCCTATGGTTTGTATTGTTTAGTGCAGGCAGAGCGATTAATCAAGTGGGCTGATATGATTGCTGCCATTTCATACGATGCGTTTGATTGTGTAAGTGAACCACTCCATGAAAAAATTCATCAAATAAGACCACATGCAGGGCAAATACATACCGCTCAAACACTGCAATCTATTTTAAAAGGAAGTGGTATAGCTGCGCAAAAAAAACAACAGGTACAGGATCCCTACAGTTTCAGATGTATACCTCAGGTGCATGGTGCTACTAAAGATGCAGTGGCTCATGTAAGGGATGTATTTATGCGTGAAATCAACTCCGTAACAGATAACCCTAATGTATTTCCTGATGAAGATTTAATTGTAAGCGGCGGTAATTTTCATGGCCAGCCTTTAGCACTGGCTTTCGATTATTTTTCAATTGCCATGAGCGAACTTGCCAATATCAGTGAACGCAGAACCTATCAACTCATCAGCGGACAAAGAGGGCTTCCGTTATTTCTTGTAAAAGAGGCCGGGCTCAACAGCGGTTTTATGATTCCCCAATACACAGCGGCAGGTATTGTAAGTGAAAATAAACAACTCTGTACACCTGCCAGTGTTGATTCCATATCATCATCAAACAATCAGGAAGATCATGTGAGCATGGGTGCCAATGCAGCTACAAAAGCTTATCGGGTGCTTCAAAATGCTGAGAAAGTTTTGGCCATTGAATTAATGAGTGCAGCACAGGCACTTGATTTCAGAAGACCGGCACACAGTTCAGAAAGAGTAGAAGAGGTGATTCGTGCTTTTAGAAAACAAGTGGCATTTGTAAAACAAGACCGTGTTTTACATGATGATATGATGAATGCTGTTACTTTTATTCAACATTATAAAATATAGAAACACTTAAAAAACAAAGATGCCTGTTTAAATTCTGACAGAGTTTTTATTTTTGTTCAACCTGTTTTACAATCACTTTCAAATTAAATTACTGCATTATGCCTTTATGGTTTGTTATTGTTCTGTGCTGTATTCCGTTTGTTTTATTTCTTCCTTTGTTCTCATCATTCAGACAAAAATATCCTGATGCATTTGGTTATATACTTTCGCTTGTGGGTACTTTTGTTGGTATTATTGCCGGTTTGTATTTCACTGATTTGGCAGCCGCCAGCGATAAACGCAAACTCACTGTAAAAGTGCTGGAAGCCAGTAAAGAAGAAATGCAATGGCTCATTAACAGGGCCAAGGCTATTGACTTGGTTACAGATACACTGGCGCAATCGCAACGGCAAAAATATTACTACCTCGAAATGCCACCTTTCTTTACACAAACGGTACGAACGGAGTTGTTATCAGAAGTATTGCATCCTAAAACACATGAACAGTTTAATGTGATAAGGGAAAACCTTTTGTTTGATGTGGATCTGCTGCGTAAAGATGTGGCAGCAAAAGATGCACAGCACCTGGATGAAGATCTAAAAGATTATAAACTGCAACTGGCATTAGCTATTCAGGTCATGAACAGTGAAATTGATTTACTGGAGCAAAAAATAAGCATCGGTGAATTTGAGCAGAAAGCAAAAACCCGCATTGATAGCCTCATTAAATAAAAGAAGTCATTTCATCTGAATGGCTTCTTTTATTTGTTGTTGGTTATTGCTTTATAAATTCTACCCTGCGGTTATTTGCTTTGCCTTCTGGTGTAGTATTGCTGTCAGTTGGTTGGCTTTCCCCCTTGCCATCCGCTGTCATACGGCCTGCATCAATACCAAATTCTTTAACTAAAAATTGTTTTACCGCCTCAGCACGTTTTTTAGATAACTCAAGATTTTTTGCTTCGTCACCATCGCTGTCTGTGTGGCCAATGATTGTTACTTTGACTTCTCCATTTTCTTTGAGCACATTGGCAATATCTTTAATGGCACCATAAGATTCTGCCTTTATTTTATCACTGTTTACATCAAACAAAATTCCTCTGGTTACAAATTTGCCATCGGTGATGAGTTTATTTCGTGTATTAGGAGCTCCAACGGCCACTCTTAAGTTACCAATGTAAAAGGCATCATTCTCATCATGGCCGCCATCATTTCTGAAATAAATGGAATTCAGTTTTAAACCATCAGCTACCAGTTTTGGCAAATCCCATACTTTTTTATCATTCATGTACACACGTACTCTTCCTTTTTGCCGCCAAATAGAAATATGGCAGAAAGTTCTTTCAGGCACCATTAATTGATTTTGGTCTGCTTCATTTCTCAGCACTTCCTGTCTGTTAAAAGAACTGTAGGCACTTGTTATTCCCTGCTGTCCGCCGGCATTTTCAGGGTGAAAAGCAATTTCAAATCCACCTCCGTTATCCATTCTTCCGTCACCAAACTTTGCAAAGCTTTTAAATTCTCTACCAATGTCTGTATTGGATGTTACACCTACTATAAACCATCCGCTGTAAAAACTGAATTTGTCAGTACACATTAAATCAAACTCCAATGTAAAATTATCAGGCAGGTTTCTTACCCATTCCGGATACATTACCACTTCTTTTTTAGTCATTAAAAAACGTCCATCTGTTTTATTTACAGTTACAATTTCTCCACTGCCATTCGTATTCCATTTATCGGGAAAATCACCAATATTGTCCTTGGTAAAATCTTCAAATACAATTACTTTTTCGCCCGGTACAAAATCAAACTTGCTGTAAGTTTGAAGGGATGGTCTTGCATTACTGCTGCCGGTTGCATCATCCTGCTCATTATTTGCAGCACCTGCTTTTTTGTTTTTAGTACTGTCTTTTCCTGCGTTTTTTTTCTTGGGATCAAGAGCGGGGTCCATCACTTTGTCGACGCTTTCATCCACTTTTTGATCAATCTTTTGCTGTGCTTTTTGTTTTGCTCTTTCTTTTGCTCTTTGAAGTGGGTTCAATTGCCCCACTGCCGGCAGCAGGCAAAACACAAAGGCAATCAAAAACAGAACTTTTTTCATTTGTATTAATTTTACAGGGTTAAGTTTTGAAATTTTAATACAAGTTAGAAACAGGTCTACTTATCGTCAATAACACATACAGGTAGGTAGAAATTGACCTTTTTTAACTATAAATTCCAAAAAAATGCCATTTAAATCGCAGGTTTCAGGAGTATTTACCTACATTTGCACCCCCAAACTCAACTATCTGTAAAGTTTGGTATTGCCCAACCGGCTCCATAAGAGTACCGCCCGTGCGGTGCCGCCATCAGGGTGTCATCTTAAAGAGCATAACAATGCCTAAGGTAAAAACAAACTCCAGTGCCAAAAAACGCTTTAAAGTAACGGCCACCGGAAAAATTACACACCAAAAAAGTTTCAAACGTCACATTCTCACTAAAAAGTCAAAAAAGCGCAAGCGTAATATGCGTATTGATGGTACAGTGGCAAAATCTCATGTTGATTTTGTAAAACGTTTATTGCGTCTTAAATAAGCCGCACATCAGTAAACCAATTTTCAAAAAATTAAAAACATTAAGATATGCCACGTTCAGTAAATGCAGTTGCTTCAAAAGCACGCCGCAAAAGAGTTTTAAAAGCCGCTAAAGGTTTTTACGGAAAACGTAAAAATGTATATACCGTTGCCAAAAACGTAGTTGAAAAAGGTCAAACCTACAGCTATGTGGGCCGTAAATTAAAGAAGAGAGAATACCGTCGTCTCTGGATTGCCCGTATTAACGCTGCTGTAAGAGAAGAGGGATTAACGTACTCTGAGTTCATCAACAAACTCAAAGTAAAAAATATTGATCTCGACCGTAAAGTACTTGCTGATTTAGCAATGAACGAACCTGAAAGCTTTAAAAAGCTGGTAGCTTCAGTGAAATAATCATTATAAGATACAATAGAAAGTCCTGCCGCAAGGCGGGACTTTTTTATTTTTCCTGTAGTAATGCAAAGGGCGTCCGTTTTGCGCAGTATGTTTAAATTTTCGTACGGCATCTTGCCGAGACGTTTTAGTATGAATTCTAACCTTGGGTAGAAAACCAAAGTGTCCTGACAGTTCATGTTTATGTTTATGTTCTTAATTTATTGACTTCCGGCTACTGTACCTTTTAAACAACAATGCCCAAACTCAAAAACTTCACCCGCACTTTTCTTTTTTTCCAATAAGTTTGCAATCTAAATCTATTTCAACTTTGGCAAGAGACAACGCTCCCTATCAAATGAGCAATAATACGTATGCTGATCTGGTACAGCAAACTTTCAACTTTCCCCAGGATGGTTTTGAAACAAAAGATGGTTATCTCCAGTTTAACGGTGTGGATGTAAAAGCTTTGATTGATAAATATGGCACGCCTATGAAGCTTACGTATCTGCCCAAAATTGGTATGCAAATAAAAAAAGCTAAAAAGATGTTTGACATCGCCATGAAAAAACATCGCTACGAAGGCAAATATTTTTATTGCTACTGCACCAAGAGCAGTCACTTTTCTTTTGTAGTAGAAGAAGCTTTGAAAAATGATATTCATCTGGAAACATCTTTTGCTTACGATATAGAAATTATTAACAAGCTGTATCAAAAGAAAAAAATCACAAAGGATATTCAGATAGTTTGTAATGGGTACAAACAAAAAAGCTATATCCAGCGTATTGCTAAACTGCTCAACACAGGGTTTAAGAATGTAATACCGGTGCTTGATAATAAAGATGAACTGCAACAGTTAAAAAAAACAGTAAAAGTTCCTTTTAAAGTTGGTATTCGTGTAGCTGCTGAAGAAGAACCTACGTTTCCCTTTTATACTTCCAGATTAGGTGTGCGGGCAAGAGATATCCTTGAGTTTTATGTAGATAAAATTGAAGGTAATGAAGATCGCTTTCAATTAAAGATGCTGCACATTTTTTTGAATAAGGGCATTAAAGATGATATTTATTACTGGAGTGAACTGAGCAAAATTGTAAACCTGTATTGCCAGCTCCGCAAAATTTGTCCCGAACTTGATTCTATCAATATCGGCGGTGGGTTCCCCATCAAGCATTCACTGGGATTTGAATATGATTATCAATTCATGATTAATGAAATTGTGGGTACCATTAAAAAGCAATGTAAAAAAGCGGGAGTACCTATGCCCAATATTTATACAGAGTTTGGCAGTTTTACAGTAGGGGAGAGTATGGCACATATTTACAGTGTGCTTGGTCAAAAAGAGCAAAACGACCGTGAAAACTGGTATATGATTGATTCCTCTTTCATTACCACACTGCCCGATACTTGGGGCATTGGTGAAAAATTTCTAATGCTGCCCATTAACAAATGGGATAATGAATACCAGCGTGTGGTTTTGGGAGGAATAACCTGTGACAGTCATGATTATTACGATTCAGAAGAACATATTAATGAAGTATTTCTTCCAAAGCTTAACGGCAACAGTACAGAGCCTCTGTATGTGGGTTTCTTTCATACCGGAGCTTACCAGGATCAGATAAGCGGTTATGGAGGCATTAAACATTGTATGATACCATCTCCTAAACATGTAATTGTGGGTCATGATAAAAACGGAAAGCTGGTTGACTGGGTTTATGCCAAAGAGCAAACTGCACAAAGTATGCTGAAATTATTAGGCTATTAAATTTTGAGCCCCGGCTAAACAGCCGGTTTTTTTTTGCCGCTCATAATTTTTCAAATTGTTCAGTGTTTGAAACTTCTATTTTGCAACACTAAAAACAAAAAGGATGAAACGATTACTTGCCTTTACGTTACTTATAGCAGTTTTCAGTTCCGTAAACGCACAAAGCACAGAAGATTCAGTAAAAACGGTAATTAATGAGATGTTTACTGCCATGCGAAATGCTGATAGTGTTGCTCTCAGTCAGGTGTTTTCACCAACTGCGGTTTTACAAACCATAACACGAAATAAAGAAGGTCAAACTTTTGTGCGAACTGATGATGTTTCAATGTTTGGCTCCAGCATCAGCAAATTGGGTAAAGGAGATGCAGATGAACGTATTTCATTTGGCGCTGTACATATAGATGGGCCCATGGCCAGTGTGTGGACGCCCTATGAATTTTATTTTAAAGGCAGTTTTAGTCATTGCGGAGTTAATTCTTTTCAACTGGTAAGGCACAATGGTGTTTGGAAAATTCAATACATCATTGATACAAGAAGAAAAGAAGGCTGTAAGTAAAGTTTATTTCTTACGTACTCTGTACTTTTTGTTCACTTTGGGATCATCAAAGTACTTACGTGCTTCTTCAGGACTTACAGTATCTAATTCTTCCAAGGGAATATCAATGAGTTGAATTTGAATTTGCTTCAGTTCATTACGTAATCGTGTAGTTTTAGAAATAATATCAGGATCTTTTTCACCAATCAGAATATTGTCACTTATTAAATATTCAAGGCGCTTGATGCTGCTTCTTACCTGCGAAGCTGAATTTTGATCAAACTGTCTGTTGGAGGTTACAGCTTCTTTAACCGGTACAAGTGTTACACCTATACCCGGTAAAATGCGTCCTGCATTACGCTGGCTCTCATTAGTTGAAGTGCCTAAAACAGTGCCTGCCATGGCTGTACTTGCTGAAGTCATATCAAACGCCAGTCTTGAATTGCGGGTGCGTTTTACTTTTTTATCAATACTCCTGAATGTAAGTCTTAGTTGCTGAATATATTTATTGTAATCTGCAATCACTTTTTCATACTCCTGTTTTTTTAGAGGGTAATTCACAGCGTCACGCACTATCACCCGAATAATGACGGTATCTTTATTTCTGAATTTATCAGCACCTGTAAAACGTAGTGCTACAAGTTTTACTTTGCCGCTATCATTGTCTTTTACAAAATCAAAGGGAACAGGCCAGCTAAACTGATCACCGCATTGATGAATGCCGGATTCAATCTTGACCGGTATATTACTTTGAAAATTTAAAAACTCCAGTGGCAAGCCTGCGTTTTCACAATTGAGTTCAAACCGTAATGTATCTCCTTCATCAATAAAAACAGGACTGGTAACTGAGGGTCTTATTTTGGATGTAATCACTTCTGTATTGAAAAACACGATGGTAAATAAAGTGTCAATCCGTTCTTTGGGATTTTGGAGGTTTTGAACGCCAATCATTACTTTGTACTCTGTATCGTATTTCAATTTTCCGCTTTGAAAAAAGGCTTTATCAGCTTTAAAGGAAAGTAAACCATTGTCTTTATTGATACGCAAACCAAGCGGGGAGTTTTTTAAAAACCAATAATACTTTCCGGCTTCCTTATTAATTTCCAGTTGATAGCTCAATGAACTGTCAACATGCAGCGTAAAAAAAGGATTGAGGTTGATGATGCGCAGGGAGGTATCCTGTTCAGCAACGGGAATGGAATCAGTTTTTTCCTGGGCTGTTGCATTCAATACAAAAAAGAATACAGCAAAAAAGAATAATATCTGTTTCATTGGTGCGCAAATTTAAATTAATATGCGTAAACAGTTATTAGTAACGTTCATTTGCCGGCCGGAAGTAAGTTGAAGCTGTTAATTATTGTTTCAAAATAAAAACCCCATTGTAAAAACAACGGGGGATAAACCAAAACCAACTGCTATAAACAAGCTATTTTCTTCTTACTGAATACTGATGCTCTTTGCAGGCTGTGTTACTTCCGCTTTTTTGGGAAGAAACAGTTTTAAAATGCCGTTTTCATACTTCGCCTGAATACCATCTGCGTTAATTTTTTCATCAAGATTGAAGCTGCGTTTAAAGCTTTGTAAGCTAAATTCTTTACGAATCGCTTTAAGGCCTTCCTGCTTCACCTCATCTTTTGCTGTGTAGCTGATGGTGAGTAAATCTTTTTCAACGGCCACTGCAAAATCTTCTTTATTGCGTCCGGGGGCCATGAGTTCCAGATGGTAGGCTTCTGCATTTTCAACAATGTTTACCGCCGGGGCAAAAAGGTTGCTGAAGTTTCTGCCAATTGAAGGCAACTCATTAAATAATTCATCAAACACTGTGTTGATGTTACGCTGAACGGGGTTGTTAACTCTTATCATTGTCATAGTTTTTTGTTTTATGATTTTGATATCTGTTTATCAAACTGCATTCCATGCACTGTTTTCAAGTCAAGAGTTCCGAAATCAACTTCATTAATCTGTAAGAAAGTCAGCTTATTTGATTTTTGTCTGACAGAATTTCTGATAAATAGGTAGCAAGTATGTTATCCACGAATCTGCATTACTGTCCGGGTTATAGTTGATTGCTGCAAACGTATTTGAACTTACTTTTGCAGTTGATTGTATTTATAAACAAAACAAATAACTATGTATCCCGCAGAAATAGTATTGCCCATGAAGGCAGAAATGACCGAAGGAGGATTTGAAGAATTATTAGATTCAACAGCAGTTGATACAGCTTTAACTCAAAAAGGAACGAGCCTTGTTTTCATCAACTCAGTATGTGGTTGTGCGGCGGGCAGTGCACGCCCCGGTGTTTTAATGGCTGTAAATAACAGTACCAAGCGTCCGGATCATTTGCTCACCAGCTTTGCAGGTTTTGATACCGATGCAGTAAAGAAAATTCGTGAGCATCTGTTGCCTTATCCGCCCAGTTCACCAGCCATTGCACTGTTTAAAGATGGCGAATTGGTTCATTTTATTGAGCGCCATAATATTGAAGGCCGTCCTGCTCAAATGATTGCACAAAATCTGATTGGTGCGTTTGAAGAACATTGTAATTAAAAAATAGTTCCAAAAAATTAAATCCTCCTGTTCAGGAGGATTTTTTATTAACAGCTATTCTGTACGTAGAAACTGTTTTTAAACTATCATTGCATCTCAATTTACGTACATGTATCCCAACCTGTATTCCTTTTTTGTTGATGTGTTTGGCGCTGCGCCTGCTTTTACCAAATACCTGAATTCGTTCGGTTTTTTTGTGGCATTAGCATTCATTGCCGCAGCACTTGTACTTACAAAAGGATTACAGCTTAAAGAAAAGAAAGGGTTTCTATCGCCCAAAGAAGAAAAGCGTGTATTTGGTAAACCTGCATCAGCAATTGAGCTAATCATTAATGGCTTACTTGGATTTTTAATGGGCTATAAAATTCTGGGAGCCTTTTTGCAGGCTGGTGATGAAACATTAGACCCACAATCGTTTATCTTTTCATCACAGGGAAACTGGGGTGCCGGTATTTTACTTGCTTTATTATTTGCCGGATTAAAGTGGTATGAAAAAAACAAGGACAAAGCAGCCAAGCCAGAAGAACGTATGGTTCGCATTTGGCCCCATGAAAGAGTGGGCGATATGACGGTGCTGGCTGCACTCTTTGGATTTGGCGGCGCCAAAATTTTTCATAACCTGGAAAACTGGGATGATTTTGTAAAAGATCCCATTGGCTCACTTATATCTTTCAGCGGATTAACATTTTATGGGGGTTTGATATGCGCAGGTGTAGCCATTATGATTTTTGCCAAACGAAAAAATATTTCGCTGCGTCATTTGGCTGATTGCTTTGGACCTGCATTGATGATTGCTTATGCTGTTGGGCGTATTGGTTGCCAGGTAGCTGGTGATGGTGATTGGGGAATTTTAAACAGTGCTTATACTGCTGATTCTACCGGAACAGTTCGTCTTGCAGAGCCTGGTGATTTTCAGAAAACCCTGGAACAACATAAAGATTATTATCTGAAACAGGAGTTTCAACAGATAAGTTCTATTAATGAGATTCCGCACAAGGCTTTTAAAGCGCCTTCCTTTTTACCTGTATGGATGGTGGCCTATACCTATCCGCATAATGTAAACAGTATGGGTGCACATATTGCCGGTTGCGAAGGAGAGGAGCATTGTAATTATTTACCCGTTCCTGTTTTTCCTACTCCGTTTTATGAAACCATTGTAGCGGGTTTGTTTTTTGGTGCACTCCTGTTTTTCCGAAAACGAATTCATTTGCCGGGAGCACTTTGCAGTTTGTATTTAATACTTACCGGTATTGAGCGCTTCTTTGTAGAAAAAATTCGTGTGAATACAAAGTACGAGGACCTTCCTTTTCAACCCACCCAGGCTGAGATTATCTCCATCAGCTTAATTCTGCTCGGCATTGCATTGTATTTTGTTTGTAAAAAGAAAGCAGCAACAGACAAATAAGTAATTGGGGGTAAAAGCTTTAATTTTTCATGGCTGAAGTGTTTTAATACACACCAATACCTCTTTGGTGATATCAGATTCATACATTTCCACTCATAGTATGCATTTCCCTTTCATCAAACCTTTGTTTGAAATTGTAACATAATTTTTATTTCCTCGTCTCACTTTACGTTGGCTTTACGGCCTAATATCAATAAAATCAGCCGTTCACCACAAAACAATGTACTATGTTAAACATAGAACCTACTTTTGACAAGTAATATAAAATATGTAGACATTTATCATTAAACATTAAACCTCATCATTAAACCTTATCAATCATGAAAAAGTTAGCAACCTTGCTATCTGCTGTTTTCTTAATGCTCATAACCAGCAGTTTTACGGGTAAAACCCCCACCATCAGCGGTGTGGTAAAAGACGAAAATCAACAACCTGTTTCTGGCGCTACCGTTTCTTTGTATCGTGCAAAAGATACAGTTTTGGTAAAAGCAGCCTTTACTAACAGCAATGGAGAATATCTTTTTGAATTTGTAAAAGCAGGAAACTATATCATTGGTGTAACCTCAAGCGGTCATAAGCGCTCCTTTACTACTGCCTTTGAATTTACAGCTGCAGATGTACAATTACCTTCCATTTCTCTAAGTCCTGATGTAAAAGGATTAAAAGAAGTTACCGTAACCGGCCGTAAACCTTTGTTTGAACAGAAGCCTGATAAAATGGTGGTAAATGTAGATGCCAGTCCATCCAATGCAGGAGCTAATGCTTTGGAAGTGTTGGAAAAATCACCTGGCATTACTGTAGATAAGGATGGCAATATCAGTTTAAAAGGTAAAGCAGGTGTACAGGTGTTCATGGATGGCAAACCTGCTTACCTAAGCGGACAGGATTTAGTAAACTATTTGCGTAATTTAAGCGGTGCTCAATTAGATCAAATAGAAATTATGACGAACCCTCCTGCAAAATATGATGCAGCGGGTAACAGTGGCATCATTAATATCAAGACAAAGAAAACAAAACAATTGGGTTATAATGTAACGGCACAAGCAGGTTATACGCAGGGTATTTATGCCAGAAATAATCAAAATATCAATTTCAACTACAAGAAGAATAAAGTAAATCTGTTTGGCACTTTAAGCCGTAATGAGCGTAAAACGCAGCAAACATTAGATATCCAGCGTAAGTTTATCGAGCCCAATACAAAAGAGGTGCTTTCACTGTTTGACCAAACAGGTATAATGCGTAACCATAATGTATCAAATAATGCAAAACTGGGTGCTGATTTTTCTTTATCAAAGAAAACAACAATTGGTACCGTACTCAATACATTTTACAACCCCGGTACATTCAGAAACACAAGTGACATCAACATCAGCAATGCTGCAGATATTTTGCAAAGCAAAACATTTGCGAACTCTTATAGCAGAAACCTGTGGCAAAACTTCAGTTCCAACGTTAACTTCCGTCATGTGTTTGACAGTACTGGAAAAGAGTTAACAGCTGATGTGGATTATATTTATTACAACGCAGGCAACACACAAAACCTGAGTAACTACTATTTCAATGCAGCAGGTGTGCCCAATGGAAAACCTGATACACTGTACGGCAATCTTCCTCAAATTATTCACATCTACACAGGTAAAGTGGATTATGTACACCCATTGAAAAAAGGTGCAAAATTTGAAGCCGGTGCAAAAATTGCTTATGTAGAAACAGATGCCAATGCTGTATATGACAGCTTGATTAATAATTCTCTGGTTCGTGACCGTGGCCGCAGTAATCATTTTGTATATGATGAGCGTATTAATGCAGCATATGTAAGTTACAGCCGTCCGTTTTCTAAAAAGTTCAGCGGTCAGTTTGGATTGCGTTTGGAAAATACATTGGCGCATGGTAACCAGTTAACTACAGGGGAGCAGTTTACACTCAGCTACACACAATTATTTCCTACAGCATATTTAGCTTATAATGCCAGCGAAAAACATTCCTGGAGTTTAAACTACGGTCGTCGTATTCGTCGTCCTGATTATGAAAGTTTAAATCCATTTGTTGAGTTCCTTGACCGTTATACATTTGAGCAGGGCAATCCTAATCTTCGTCCGCAGTTCAGTCATAACATTGAATTGTCACACACTTACCGCGGATTTTTAACCGGCACACTTAACTATACAAAAACAAACAATATCATCCAGCAGGTGTTGGAGCAAAATGAACAAACGAATCAAACATTTGTAAAGCAGGCAAACATTGCCAGCCAGCGTCAATACGGCGCAGCAGTGAGTGCATTTACACAAATCAAAAACTTCAGTGGTAATATTTATGCCAATGTGTATAATAATGAATTCAGCGGCTTGGTGAATAACACATTTGTAACTGTAGGTGCTACTACATTAGTGTTGAACACTTCGCTTTCTTACAAATTCAAAAAAGGTATAACCACTGAAATTGGCGGTTTTTACAGAACAGAAGGTGTGGAAGGTGTATTTCGTATAGGTGCGTTAGGAGCTGTAAACTTAGGAGTGAGTGTACCTATGCTCAAAAACAAAGCAACACTGCGTATTAATGCAAGAGATATCTTCTGGACGCAGCGTGTTAAAGGTACCAGCCGCTTTGGAAATATTGATGCTGCTTTTCAGCAGGCACCTGATTCCAGAACAGTAGGTATCAACTTCACCTATCGCTTAAGCAAAGGAAAAGTAAACGGCAGCAAACGCAGAACAGGCGGTGCAGGTGATGAAACAGAAAGGGTAAAAGGAGCCAATTAAGAGTAAAGCCCCTTCAACCCCCTAAGGGAGGACTCAATGCACAGCCCTGACTTGTTTGAGTTAACGCCCGATATAAAGCATAACAGCTAATTAAAGTTTCTCTCTATAATTTCTCATGTTGATAGACCGACCCCCGTTTTTACGGGGGTTTATTGTACCCGCTCTGCACTATGAGACAGCTTTTAGGCTCATAAAAATTTATAAGGCTGCATTTTATAAAGCAGGTTGAATATTTAAACTGCAGATGCTTTTTGCACAGCAAAACAAAGGATTGCGACGCAACGAAGACGCCATAAAAAACAAATGCCCGTATCAAGAATTTTTTCATCATTCAATTCATACATTTGTTTTGTACGGATAAGTGATGTATCGTACCTCTTTTTCATACTTCAATTTTTTTCTATGCCATCATTTGATATTGTAAGTAAAGTGGATGCACAGGCACTGGATAATGCGGTGAACGTAACCACAAAAGAAATCACCAATAGGTTTGATTTTAAAGGAAGTCATGTTGAAATTAAACTGGATAAAAAAGAATACAAAATCAATATTGAAACCGAAGATGAAATGAAGATGCGTCAGTTGATTGATGTACTCATTAACCGTGCCCACAAGCAGGGCATAGCACCTGAAGCGTTTGATTTAAGTAAAGAACCTTACCAAAGCGGTAAACTGGTAAAACAGGAAGTTCAGGTTCGTAACGGCCTGAAACAGGAAGATGCCAAAAAGATTGTAAAGCACATAAAAGATGAAGGGTTAAAGGTACAGGCATCTATTAACGATGATACAGTGCGTGTAACGGGCAAAAAAATTGACGATCTGCAAACGGTGATTCAGGCCAGTAAGAGCTGGAACCTGGGCATACCTTTACAATATGAGAATATGCGTTCATAAACTGTGCATAAAGCCCTTCTAACGGGCTTTTTTTGTGCATTGTGCTGTGCAGAAGAAGTGCGTAGTTGATGTCTTAAAAATTTGGAAGGGGCTGGTTTAGAGGCGTAAATTAGATGTACAAAGTCGCAGGAAATTTTAGAAATGAAAGAGCTTGTGACGGAATCAAAGGAATACCCCTTAAAAGGTTGACCAAAGGTTTCAGGAAGTACCGGGTTAATGAGTACAGAAGCGAAAGCTGATAGAAAAAATAATTCGGTGCTTCTTTTTTTATGTCTGTTCCTGCTGAAACAGCCAAATATTTGAAATTTCATTTTGCCTGAAACGGAAATAGCCCTACTTTTGCGGCTTCGTAATAAAAAAAGGCACGGCCAAATCCGTGCTGAAAAATCCCGAAAGTCATGAAAAAAGGTTTGCATCCAGAAAATTATCGTTTTGTAGTGTTTAAGGACATGAGTAATGGTTATTCTTTTTTAACCCGCTCTACCGCTCCTTCAAAAGAAACTGTTAAGTGGGAAGATGGTAATGAGTACCCACTCATTAAGCTGGAGATTTCAAACACCAGCCATCCTTTCTTTACCGGCCAGAATGTGCTGGTAGATACTGCGGGTCGTATTGATAAGTTTAAAAAGAAGTACGCCAAGAAGTAACATAGTTACAATTCGTAATACTGAACCACCCAAACGGGTGGTTTTTTATTTGTATCACATACCTCTTGGTAGATCATTTAAGTGCCGTATATAGAAAAGATTTGATCCCTGCTATCAGTTTCCCTTTAAATAGTAAAATGAGTGAACGTGTTTTAATTACGGCGTTTGATGCCTTGTTAATTTTACGCTGCTCCATTTGCTGAAAGGAATAGAAAAGCTGTGAAAATTACGGTTCTGAATAAAAAAGCGTTTGCTGCTTATTTATATTAAATATCCGAAACCATGAAGATTGCTCCGATTCCATCCAACGATGAACAAAGGCTTCAAAACCTTTACAGTTATGAAATTCTGGACTCTGCACCGGAAGATGAATTCAACGATCTTGTAGAACTGGCTTCTGCTTTTTGCAAAACCCCTATTTCGCTGATAACATTACTGGATAAAGACCGCCAATGGTTTAAAGCACGCAAAGGTTTTGAAGCAGCCGAAACAGACCGTGGCAGTTCTTTTTGCTCTCATGCCATCTTAAGTAATGATGTATTGGTAGTAGAAGATGCTACAAAGGATGAACGATTTTCTCAGAATCCTTTTGTTACTGTTGATAACGGCATTCGCTTTTATGCAGGGGCGCCAATACTTTCACCCGAAGGCTTCAGGTTAGGTACCGTTTGTGTACTGGATAATAAACCCCAACAGTTCACAAATGAACAAAAGAAAGTACTGGAACTTATTTCCAAACAGGTAACCAAACTGCTGGAGCTACGACAAAAAAATATACTTATCCGGAAAAAAGCTGAAGAAAGTATTGCTTATAAGTCTCAACTCATAAGCCGGGTTTTAATTGATAACGAAAACGATAAACGCACCATAGCCCAAAATCTGCATGAAGATTTGGCCCAGCGGATGGCTTATTGTATTCATGCACTGGGGGGAAAATCTGCAGCATTGCATTTGCATGTAATACAGGAC
>CAYPBV010000027.1:0-30518 GCA_964409025.1 uncultured Chitinophagaceae bacterium
GATGTATTGCAGTTATTCATCAATACAGTATTTACACTTGCATTATTTGGTTGTAACGAAAATTCTGTTCCTGTTGCAGTAATGCTGGAGCATTTTACCGGTTTGCTTAAAACAAGCATTATTTGCTGGTTGTTGCAAGCGGCAGCTTCAGCTTTTAATGGTGTAGCAATATCGCCACTGATATCAGCACTGCCACCGCCTACAGTTAATGCAAATGATCCGGCGCCACTTAAGTTGCTCACAAGTAATAAATAGGTGTGATTCTCTTTTATCTCAGGCATTCTGCTAAACGTATTGGCAGGGTTTACAGGTCCGGCGAGTGTTCTGCATTGAATTAAAATACTGCCCTGCGGCGATGCACCTGTGGGGCCCGGTGTGCCCGACCAATTAGCTGCTACAGTTAAGCTGCCATTTGTAAAAATATCATTTGGGTTTCTACCTGTTATGTCAAACAGTTGCCAGTTCATGTCATCTTCAGGTTTCCATGCTGCTATTGTAAAACCAAAAGTGCCGGCTCTTTTACAGGTGAATTTATAGTAAGTGGGATGTATATCGCCATAGCTTGTATTTTCATTGGTACAGCCGGGCAGAAAAAAGGCACCATTGTAACAATTGGCAGAAGGTGATCTTGCATAGGTGCCATTGCCGCAAATGGTAATGGCTGTGGCAGGTGTTTGTGCAGGCAATGTACACACAGGTTGCGCTACTGTAAGGAAAGAAGCGAAAACAAAACACAAAATGATTAGTACAAACCGCATCTCTCCAAAAATAAAAAAAGAAAAATGCTTTTGGGTGAATTGTTACTGAATGCGCAAAAAAAATCCTCCGTAGAGGAGGATTTTATCACTATTTCAAAAGTCTTATCCTTTGGCGAATTCTGCTCTGATTACATTTAACGCACCGCCGGCTTTAAACCATTCTATCTGCTGTTGATTGTAAGAGTGATTTACCTGTATGGTTTCACTACTGCCGTTTTTATGGTTGAGCACAATCTGTAATTGCTTACCCGGTGCAAAGGTCATTAAACCTTCTATATCAATACTGTCATCTTCCTGAATCTTATCGTAGTCAGCTTTATCAGCAAAGGTTAATGCCAGCATGCCCTGCTTCTTCAAATTGGTTTCATGAATACGGGCAAATGATTTTACCAATACAGCACGTACACCCAAATGACGGGGTTGCATGGCGGCATGCTCACGTGATGAACCTTCACCATAGTTTTCATCACCCACAACAATACTGCCAATGCCGGCTGCTTTATAAGCACGTTGTGTTGCAGGTACGGGACCGTACTCGCCTGTAAGCTGATTTTTTACGCTGTCAGTTTTTTCATTAAAAAAGTTGGTAGCGCCAATTAAAAGATTGTTGCTGATATTATCCAGATGTCCACGAAACTTTAACCACGGGCCAGCCATAGAAATATGGTCTGTAGTACATTTTCCTTTGGCTTTGATCAACAGTTTTAATCCTTTTAAATCTGTGCCTTCCCATGCAGCAAACGGATAGAGCAATTGCAGGCGTTTGCTATCAGGTTTTACATCAATAATGACACCACTGCCATCTTCAGCAGGAGCCTGGTAGCCGGCATCTTCTACAGCAAATCCTTTTGTTGGTAATTCATCACCATTGGGCGGGTCAAGTTTTACCTGCTCCCCTTTATCATTGGTAAGCGTATCAGTGAGCGGATTAAAGTTTAAATCACCGGCAATGGCCAATGCAGTTACCAATTCAGGGCTGGCTACAAATGCCATAGTATTGGGGTTGCCATCAGCACGCTTGGCAAAGTTGCGGTTGAACGAATGAACAATGGTGTTGCGTTCTTGTTTTTCGGCACCCATTCTGTCCCACATACCAATGCAGGGTCCACAGGCATTGGCAAATACCGTAGCACCAATTTCACCAAACACATCCAGGAATCCATCACGCTCAATGGTATAACGCACCTGCTCACTGCCCGGCGTAATAGTAAATTCTGATTTTAATTTTAATCCTTTTTCTTTTACCTGTCTGGCAAGACTCACCGCACGGCTGATGTCTTCATACGAGGAGTTGGTACAGCTTCCAATTAAACCTACTTCAATTTTTGTAGGCCAGTTGTTTTTGGCTGCTGCTTCTTTCATTTGAGAGATAGGCGTAGCTAAATCTGGAGTAAATGGTCCGTTCAAATGTGGTTCCAGTTCACTCAGGTTGATTTCAATTACCTGGTCAAAATACTTTTCAGGATTGGCATATACTTCTGCATCGCCAGTTAAATATTCTTTGATGGCATCAGCGCCTGCTGCAACTTCCGCACGGCCTGTTGCTTTAAGGTAGCGGCTCATGCTTTCATCATAACCAAAGGTTGAAGTAGTGGCGCCAATTTCAGCACCCATATTACAAATAGTGCCTTTACCGGTACAGCTCATACTGGTAGCACCTTCGCCAAAATATTCTACAATAGCATTGGTACCACCTTTTACTGTAAGGATACCGGCTACTTTTAAAATCACATCTTTAGCTGATGTCCAGCCGTTTAATTTACCCGTAAGTTTCACACCAATCAGTTTGGGCATGAGCAGTTCCCAGCTCAAACCTGCCATCACATCGCAGGCATCAGCACCACCCACACCAATGGCAATCATACCCAGCCCGCCTGCATTTACCGTATGACTGTCAGTACCAATCATCATGCCGCCGGGGAACGCATAGTTTTCCAGCACTACCTGGTGAATAATACCTGCACCGGGTTTCCAGAAACCAATGCCGTATTTATTTGAGATAGATGCGAGGAAATTAAATACTTCTTCGTTATCAGTTTTTGCTTTTACCAGGTCCTGCTTACCTTCTACTTTGGCAACAATAAGGTGATCGCAATGTACTGTAGATGGCACCGCTACTTTTTTTCGCCCGGTAGTATCAAACTGCAGGAGCGCCATTTGTGCTGTAGCATCCTGCATAGCTACTCTGTCTGGCGCAAAATCCACATAAGCTTTACCACGCTCAAAGTCTTTGATTTCCACACCTTTCCATAAGTGCGAATAAAGAATTTTTTCAGCAAGGGTTAACGGGCGCCCCAGTGCTTTGCGTGCTGCATCTACTTTAGCCGGCATTTCGGCATATGTCTTTTTAATGAGGTCGAGATCAAACATCATAGAAGAATGTTTAAGATTTGATGAGATGGCGGCGAAGTTACCAAAATATGACGTTTATTAAACTAAATTACCCAACTGATTGTTGATAGATTTCATAAATTTGTTCAACATGAAAAAACTTCGGCATCTAATAGAGTGGAATGTATTTGGTGTTTGCGCTTATTTAGGCGAACGCTTTAATATTTCCACAACTACCATACGAAAGTATTTTATTTATATTTCTTTCTTAACGCTTGGCTCACCGGTGATCTTTTATTTTTTCGTTGCTTTCTGGATGAATATCAAACAATATATAGGTTTTGCTAACCGAAATCCGCTTCGTTATTAAGCTGATTGTTGTAATTGTGCGGTATAGTTTTTAACTTTCTGTAAAATAACTATTAATGTGTTTCGATTTGAATACACATATACCGACTACGAGCAACTGATTGGAGCAATAGCTCAACAGATGGGGACACGTGTAAGAGATGGTTGGCTTTTTTTTCCTCCTTCCTATGCAAATGGATTTATCAGATTCCTGAAGCTGCCAAATGGAATGCATGTAAACATCATTAATTGCACTGTAACTACTGATTGGTTTTTTCGACGCAGGGCTTCTAAGGATGAGTATTTTACCTTAAGGTTTGATGCTTTAACTATACCTGATAAAATTGAAGTAGGTATTGATAAAGACAAATTACAGCATATTGAACAAAAATTGTCTCTCGTTTATCTTACCAGTTCAATATACGATTGGTATTATCATGCTGCAACAGGTACAAAAATAACAGGTGTAAATATTCTTATTACAAAAGAACAACTTGCAAATCAACTGGGTGTAGACGTGATGGAGCGCATTCTGCCACTATATGTTGCATTAAAAAGCCGCAGCCTCAACATGGAACAGTTGGATTCGGCTTACATTCATCTGATTGAAGAAGTTATGACTGAAGATCCCGATACACCTTTTCCGGATTTATACATTACAAACAGGGTTCAATTACTTCTGGAGCGGTTTTTTACTAAAATCAAAGAAAAAGTAAACGTGGTAAGTTTTGAAATAAATATTAAAGCCGACGATATTCAAACCATTCGGGAAATTGAACAGTTAATGGTTCAGGATTTTTCAAAAAAGCCTCCTTCCATTAATGATTTATCACGTAGAGCAGCAATGAGTGCAACAAAGTTTAAAAACTTGTTTAAAGCAGTTTATGGCACCCCTGTTTATGAATATTACCAGCAACGCAGGATGCAAATGGCAGCTGAACTTCTAAGTTCTACTAATCTGTCAATAAAAGAGGTGGCTATAAAAGTAGGGTATTATAACATCAGTAATTTTACAACTGCTTTTAAAAAACTATTTAAAAAAATGCCACAGGATTACAGGACATAATGTTCACGGTATTACTTTTTCTGTGTATATATTTGTTACACGATTACAGCAGCAGCACTATGATAAACTTTACGTACAACGATAAGAGTTACACCACTTTTTACCCGAAGGTTGCAGATATTTTCAATGCAGAATTTGTAAACAACCGCATTGAACTCCCTGTTGATACAGGTAAAGGTTTTATGGAGTTAGTTCCCCTGGGTGAAGAGATTTATGCTTCCATTAATAATTTTGTATTGGAAAAGGATATCTATTTTACAAGAAAAAAATCACGGGATGTTTTTTTTATTCTTCATTTTGACGAAATGAAATCTGCCGGTGACTTTATGGTTCGGTTAGATGGTGAAATGATTAAAACAAAAGGGCATTCTATAGCAGCAGCTATGCTCACCTGCAGTTTGTTTGATTTAAGTTATATGCTGCCTGCGCACACTAAAAAAAGAAGCATCAGTGTTATACTTACCCGTGAGTGGATAAAAAAGTATATGAATATGGGGGTGGATGATGATGAAATTTGCAATAATTACTTTTCATTGAAAGTGCAGCATTTAAACCAGGAGCCTTTTAATACTGAGTACAGAGCTTATTTTAATCAGGTATTTGATACCCCCTTCAATCGTCCGTTACGTTTACTGCATATACGCAATGCAGTTATGATGCTGATTGAAATATTTTTTATACGTCTTTATAAAAAAACAAAGTCAATTAAAGACATTCCTGCCCGGAAAATGAATACAGGGGATTTATATAAACTCATGGAAGTAGAATCTATACTTGTAAAAGATTTTTCCAAAGCGCCTCCTACTATTGTTGATTTAGCAGCTTACACAAAGATGAGTGTATCTAAATTGAAATCTGCATTTAAAGAAGTTTATGGCACAGGAATTTATGAATATTATCAGAAAAACAGAATGCGTAAAGCACGCAACATGCTTATCTCTCATAATTTCACAGTAAAAGAAGTAGGGATGAAGTTAGGCTACTCTAATCTTAGTAATTTTTCACTTGCATTTAAAAAAGAGTTTGGGCTTTTACCAAGTCAGCTCTGATAATTTATTGTTCTGCAGAATAAAAATAAAAGAGAGGCCGCTGCATACGGCCTCTCTTTTATTAAATTATTAATCAAGACTGATAAGAACTCCCAGCCTGAATTGCAACTGCCTCAAAGGGCTGTTATATACTCTTGCAATGGTATGATTATGGATATTATCAGTATTGAGGTTAGTAAATGGTACAGCCCATTCTTTACTGCCATCATTGGGTTGAGGTATGCTTTGTACTTCCTGGAGCTGCTTTACGTTAATATAATCCATATTTCTCCCTTCAATTTGCGTTACTGAAAAGTTAAGTCTTATATACGGAAGCCCCGATTTTATTTCCTGTTTGGATAAAAGATTTACCAAAATACCACCACCATACCCGTACACCATATTTCTTTTTCTGAATGTTACTTCATCTTCCAGCGGCACACAATCATCTCCACCTACCTGGTCTTCATGGATATTGATACGCACACGTGTACCTAAAGTTTGGCGCCCCCCCAGTACATGCACGTATGGAATAACTTTTTTATCCTTTACTAGTTCATAACGGAGATTGAGATGGGAGTAATTGGCAAAATTAATATAGTTCACCATGAAATTTGTAGGAGTGGTTACCACATCATTCTGGAAGGTTTGTTCCAGCCTTTGTTTACCATACCTGCCAGTACCAAACTCAGTAGTAATTACAAACTTGTTTTTTAAAACCGGGATACGATACCCGAACTGAGTATTGATGCCATTTGCACCTCTGATATTGTCTGACATAGAGCCCAGAGGTGTTTGATTCACAAAACCCAAACCCCATTCAAAATTCTGTGCAACTGTTACGGATGAAATGAAAAGGAAAAGCGGGAGTAGAAAATGTTTCATGGTAAAGTGTTTTGAGTGATATCTAAATTTCTGAAATAAAGTTGAAATCAGATGTTAATATTTTCTGCTACTCCATGGCATCCCTTCCATTACAAACGTGAGCTTTAGTTGCAGCATTCGTAAAGGCAGGTTTTGCACCTGCATCACAAAATGTTCATGTGTAGTATTTGTATGAATGTTTCTGAATGTGATGCCTACAGGCGTGCCGTTTGTTTCATCTATTTTATAAACTTCCCCGGGTTGTAATGTTTGAATTTGATTAAGATTTGCAATTTCAGTTCGTGGTGCCCTCAGATAGCTCACTGAAAAATCAAGCCAATATGCATTAATGCCCTCATCATAATCTTTTCCAAGTTTAAATTTTATTCCACTGCCCAATCCAATGCCAAAAGGATGACTTCTCATGAGCTTCCTGTCTTCTAGGTATACGCATTCGTCCTCACTTGCCGGGTCCACTATTTTAATACGGGTTGTAACCGGTAAGTAGACGGCTGAGAGAGTAGCATACGTAGTCCACTTTTTTGATAATGGAAATTCATATCTGCCTGTTAAGCTGAAGTTGTTAAATGTAGTAAGATAATTCATATCTGTAGTCACAGTTTCGGGGGTACCGGGGCTTACGAGCGTGATGCGTTTTTCAATTTGATCCAGATAAGTGGGCATCATGTCAAAACTCACCCAGAAATTTTGTTTTTTAAAAGGCTTGATACCAATGTTAAACGATGGTCCCCAGGCTGTGTTTAATGGATTTGAAAACCGTCCTGTGGGTATCATGGCACCGGCGCCTAATGAGGCTTCAATCTGTGCATTTGATGTAGTGGCAATGAAAAATAAAAGCACAGCAGGTAAAAGTAGTTTCATACGCTTTATATTTTGAGGTTATAGAATTCATTAATTGAATTTGAAGTTGGTTTTTCCCTTGCTGCACTTTGTATGTATACAACATGTTTTTTGTATTGAAGTTGAAACTCTTTTGTTAATAGTTTATAAAAAGAAACAGCCCGTAAAAATTACGGGCTGTGTATGTGTTGTGTAGTATAAAGAAATAATTCTAAACCACGGCCTTTCTCAGCTTTACTAATTGCTGCAGTAATCCTTCCAGCAAATCCAATTGCAGCATATTGGCACCATCACTCAATGCCTTAGCAGGATTGGGATGTGTTTCAATAAATAAACCATCAGCTCCTGCGGCAATGGCAGCTTTGGCAATAGTACCAATCAATTGCGGATTGCCGCCGGTGATGCCGCTGGTTTGATTGGGCTGTTGCAATGAATGTGTTACATCCATAATCACAGGGGTACCATGTTCTTTCATCCAGGGAATATTTCTGTAATCAACTACAAGGTCAGTATACCCAAAAGTGGTACCACGCTCCGTAAGCATTACTTTATCATTGCCCGCTTTTTTGATTTTATCAACGGCAAACTTCATAGAAGGTCCGCTCAAGAACTGTCCTTTCTTAACATTCACAATTTTTCCTGTTTGCGCCGCAGCAATTAATAAATCAGTTTGGCGGCATAGAAACGCAGGTATCTGCAATACATCAATATACTTTGCAGCTTCAGCCGCTTCATCATGTGCATGAATATCTGATGTAGTGGGGAGTTGATACGTGTCGCCTGTTTTTTTAATAAGATGCATGCCGGTATCATCGCCTAAACCTGTAAAAGAAGAAGCGCTGGTACGATTGGCTTTACGGTAACTCGCTTTGAAGATATAAGGGATGCCGAGGTTTTTACAAATGGTTGAAACTTTTTCACCCACTTCCATTACCAGTTCTTCACTTTCTACCACACAGGGGCCGGCAATCAGAAAAAAGTTTTTTTCGTCGTATTGTTGTTTGGCAAATAAATCTTTTAAAAAGGGCTGCATAAGTGCAAAGTTAAAGATTTGGAATTTGAGTTTTGAAATTTGACATTTGCACCCTAACAGCTTGCTATGGTAAAAGATAAAATTTTAGTCATTGGTGCATCGGGCCAGATAGGAGTGGAGCTCACATTGGCACTCAGAAAAATTTATGGTAATCAAAACGTCATCGCTTCCGACCTGCGTGAACAGAATCCTTTGCTTGAAGGTACAGGTCCTTATGTGAGCCTTGATGTAATGAATAAAGAAATGCTGCATGTACAGGTAATCCGTCAAAACATTACCCAGATTTATTTACTGGCAGCCATCCTTTCCGCTACCGGCGAAAAAAATCCCAACCTTGCCTGGAATTTAAATATGACAGGTTTGCTGAATGTATTAGATATAGCAAGAGAAGAGAAGCTGCATAAAGTTTATTGGCCCAGTTCTATTGCTGTGTTTGGCCCCACAAGTCCCAAACAAAACTGCCCGCAGCAAACCATTATTGAACCAACAACGGTTTACGGCATCAGCAAATATGCAGGTGAGTTTTGGTGCAATTATTATTATCAACGGTTTGGTGTGGATGTAAGAAGTCTACGTTATCCCGGTTTAATATCATACAAGAGTGCACCCGGTGGCGGCACTACCGATTATGCTGTTGAAATTTTTCACGAAGCACTGGAAGAAAATAAGTATGAATGTTTTTTGAAAGAAGATACTTATTTGCCCATGATGTATATGCCCGATGCCATTAAAGCTACACTGGAACTGATGGAAGCACCTGCATCAAAAATTTCTGTTCGGCACAGTTACAATATTTCATCCATGAGCTTTTCGCCCAGCGAAATTGCGGCTCAAATTGCAACTCATCGTCCGGGGTTTAAAATTTCTTACAAACCGGATTACCGCCAGTCAATTGCAGACAGCTGGCCGCAAAGCATTGACGACAGTGTTGCAAGAAATGACTGGGGCTGGCAGCATGAATATGATTTGGCAAGAATGACGAAGGATATGTTTGAAAATTTACAGTCTTAACTTTTCATTGTATAATTGTTTGATTACAGTATTACCACTTGTCATTACAACGACAGGTTATATACACATTGCAAGGTAAATTTGCACTTATGCAAAAATCAGCTGTTTTATTTTTACTTATCATATCAACAGTTACAAATGCCCAACTTAAAACGGGTTGGTACCGTGCCGCTATTCATCGTGGAGATTCTGTTGCAATCATCTTTAATGCAGAAGCAGTTGTTGAAAAAGGAAAAACCGTTTTGTACATACGAAACGATAAAGAACGTTTACGGGTTGATAACATACAGTTTAAAGATGATTCAGTTTTGATTGATATGCCCTTCTTTGAATCATCTTTCAAGCTCCAAAAAGAAACCAACACAACATTAAAAGGCAACTGGATAAAAGGAACAGGCAGAACCTCACCGCTCATCATTCCTGTTATTTTTGAGTATGGTAAAAAAGAACGGTTTACGGTTATTAAAAATGCAGCCGCAACAATTACGGGTAAATGGCAGGTAACTTTTACAAGAGCTAATGGCGGTGAGCGGCCTGCTGTTGCTTTTTTTAACCAAAAAGGAAATTATGTCTCTGGCTCTTTTATTACACCCAGCGGTGATTATCGTTTTCTGGAAGGAGTTATAAACGGTAATCAACTGCAGCTAAGTTGTTTCGACGGAAGCCATGCTTATTACTTTACTGCTGATGTAACAAACAATGCCATCCGCAACGGTTTTTTTTACAGCAGTGCATCAGCACCTGAAAAATGGAGGGCAGCTAAAAATGCAAATGCTGTATTGCCCGATACTACGCAGCGTACACAACTGAAAGAAGGTGAAAGCAAACTCAACTTTGCATTTAAAGATGTAAACGGAACATCAGTTTCCATTAACGACGAGCGTTTTAAAAACAAAGTTGTTATCATACAACTCATGGGCAGCTGGTGCCCCAATTGTATGGATGAAAGCAGGTTTTTAAAATCGTTTTATGCCGATTATAAAAGCAAAGGGGTAGAAGTAATGGCGCTGGCCTATGAATTAACACTGGATGCAACAAGAAGTAAAAACAGTTTGCAAAAATTTATAGACAGGTTTGCTATTGAATATCCCGTATTGATTGCTCCAGCTACAGCGGGTGATGAACAAAAAACTGAAAAGACCTTACCGCAATTAACACCTATTCGCTCGTTTCCTACTACTGTTTTTATAGGGAAAGATGGTACCGTACAAAAAGTACACAGCGGTTTTTATGGTCCGGGTACCGGTGTTTATTATGAGCAGTTTAAAAAAGAGTTCTACGAAACGATTGATCGGTTGCTCAAAAATGAACGATGAAATATGCAGGATGTAGATGATGTTTATTCATTTACACATAGCCCGTTTCCAAAAATCAAATAGCTGCCAAACAGAAACTGTTCATTTTTAAGCAGGTGTGGTTATATTTGCCTTCCCTTAAAACAACTTAAATAACGCAACGAAATGGCAGAAAAAATTAAAGTGACCAACCCCGTAGTGGAGCTGGATGGCGATGAAATGACGAGAATCATTTGGAAGTTTATCAAGGAAAAACTCATTCTTCCGTATGTGGAAGTGGATATTAAATATTATGATTTGGGTGTGGAGCACAGAGACGCTACCAACGACCAGGTAACAATTGATGCAGCCAATGCCATTAAACAACATGGTGTGGGAATTAAATGTGCTACCATTACACCGGATGAACAACGTGTGGAAGAATTTAAGCTGAAACAGATGTGGAAGAGCCCGAACGGCACCATCCGAAATATTCTGGATGGTACCGTGTTTCGTGAGCCGATTGTGATTAATAATATTCCACGCCTGGTTACCAACTGGACGGCACCCATCATTGTAGGCCGTCATGCATTTGGCGACCAATATCGTGCCACCGATACCGTTATTAAAGGCAAAGGAAAACTCACCATGACCTTTACACCTGAAGACGGAAGTGCACCGCAAACTTTTGAAGTGTTCAACTTTAAAGGAGATGGTGTGGCAATGAGTATGTACAACACTGATGAAAGTATAATAGGTTTTGCCCGCAGTTGTTTTAATATGGCATTGAATAAAAAATGGCCTTTGTACTTATCTACCAAAAACACCATCTTAAAAAAGTACGACGGAAGGTTTAAAGATATTTTTGAAGAAATTTATCAGCAGGAATTTAAAGCACAATTTGATGCAGCAGGTATTGTGTATGAACACCGTTTGATTGATGATATGGTGGCAAGTGCATTAAAGTGGAACGGCAATTTTGTATGGGCCTGTAAAAATTACGACGGTGATGTGCAGAGCGATACTGTGGCGCAGGGTTTCGGTTCTCTGGGTCTGATGACTTCTGTTTTAATTACACCCGATGGTAAAGTGATGGAAGCAGAAGCTGCACACGGAACGGTTACCCGTCATTACCGTGAGCATCAGAAAGGAAAACCAACATCTACCAATCCCATTGCTTCTATTTTTGCATGGACAAGAGGGCTCGCTTTCCGTGGTAAACTAGATAACAACCAACAACTCATTGATTTTTGCAATGCACTGGAAGCGGTTTGTATTGAAACAGTAGAAGAAGGAAAAATGACCAAGGACCTGGCAGTGTGCATTCACGGCAACAAAGTAAACCATGGTGAGCATTATCTGTACACCGAAGAATTTTTAGATGCACTGGATAAAAATTTGAAGAAGAAACTGGGATAAAGAACAAGTACAAAGTACGGGGTACGAAGTACGAAGAGCCGCTCAGGATTTGGGCGGCTTTTCTGTTGTGAATCATTTTTACGGGTTATGTAAATCATAAGTGCTTCAGCGGGCATCTGCTACCTTGCGCCCATGCTACGCAAAAAACTTTTTCATCAGCAGGGTAAAACTACCATTCGTGGTAATGAAATCTACAGGATTGAAGCATTGAGCGATGCTGTGTTTGCCTTTACCGTTTCGTTGCTCATTATGAGCCTGGAAGTACCCAAAACATTTGAGGAATTACAGTTGATCATGCTGCAGTTTTTTCCGTTTTTGGCTACAGTGAGTCTGGTATTTTTTTTCTGGTATCTGCAAAATGAATTTTTCCGGAGATATGGATTAAATAATGGCAATGTGGTTTTCCTCAATCTGTGTTTATTAGTGCTCTTATTGTTTTATGTTTTTCCTCTTAAATTTCTGTTTTCATTATTACTTGGAACGCTGCTGCATATTAATTATTTTGAAGAAGTTACAGCGTTGGGTAAGAACGTAATTTTACAGGAGGAGTTTCCTGTACTTATTTTATTTTTTTCGGCAGGCTATTCAGTAATCTGGTTTATATTTTACAGGCTTTACAGTTATGCTTCTGATAAAAAGAAGCAATTGAATCTGGTTATGATTGAATTGTTTTATTTGCAGTCGCAAAAACGAGATGCAGTTGTACAGGTATTGATAGGGCTGTTGAGTATTGTTTTTGCATTTTCCAAACTGCCGGGTATGAGTGGTATTTGTTTCCTGATGATTCCGCTTTGGCTGCTTGCAAATTATTACTGGCTGAAGAGGAAAATTAAAACACATCAGCCAAACAGGTGACGGATAATTTTAAATTCGTCAAACTCATGTAATGTTTCCATTGTAATGTTTACTTCTTCAACTATAGCTTTATCCGGGCCTTTGCCGCACCATTCCGCTAATTTTTCAAGATTAGCTTCGCTGCCGGTTGCTGTAATTAACACAGTTCCGTCTGTTTGATTCTGAACTGTGCCTGTTATGCCAAGTTCTATTGCTTTTTGTTGAATAAATTTACGGTACCACACGCCCTGTACTTTACCGCTAACGATTATGGAAATTGTTTTGAGCATGTAAGAAGGTGAATTATGAATAACAATAGTCAATAGTGAATCTTAAAGCAGCAGGTTCCCAACCACAAATAATAAACAACAAGCTTACTCCGTCACCAAATCAGCAATGGTTTTCTTTTCCAGAATTTTCAAATTGGCATCACGCACTTTTACCATCATATCATGCAAACCGCAATGTTTTTCATCGCAGTTTTTACAACGTTCATAAAAGTGTAAACTCACACAACTTAATGGGGCGATGGGCCCATCCAGCAAACGAATGACTCTGGCCAGTTCTATATCTTTTGGTTTGAGTTTAAAGTAATAGCCGCCACCTTTTCCTTTCTTGCTTTCCAGAATGCCATCTTTACGTAACTGCAGTAAAATGTTTTCCAGAAACTTGAGGGGTATTTTTTTCTTTTTGGCAATATCGGCAATGAGTTTGGGCTCATTATTTTTTTGCTGAGCCAGATAGGTAAGTGCCTGAAATGCGTATTGCGTCTTTTTTGTGAGCATGGTACAAAGTAAATGAATTAAATGAGTTTATGCTCATAAGCATATTTAATCAATCCGATGACTGAGTTAGTAGCCGTTTTCCGGAAAATATTTTTGCGGTGTGTTTCAACCGTGCGTTCACTCAAAAATAGTGTTTCAGCAATTTTCCTGTTACTGTATTCTTTTTCTATCAGTCGTATAATTTCAATTTCTCTGCCGGTGAGATGGCTTTCTTCTGTTTCTTTTTTGCGCTCACTGGCTTTGAGCATCTCCTGCAATACCTCATCACTAAAATAAATACCGCCTTCTGATATTTTATCGAGCGCCCTGGTAAATTCTGATTGCCCGATGTTTTTTAACAGATAACCGCTGATGTCGCTTTCTTCAATCATTTGATTTACGAGGCTGCCTTCTCCATTCATGGAAAGTGTGATGATTTTGATGGAGGGAAATTCTTTGTGTACCAGTTTGGCCAGTTCCACACCCGTCATACCCGGCATCATTACATCGGTTAATAAAATATCTACTTCTGTATGCTTTAATTGCTGTACTATCTGCTCAGGATGGGTACTCTCCAGCACTATTTCATAACGTGGGTGGCCTTTGAGCAACGAATGTAATCCGTCAATAACAATTTGATGGTCATCAACTATGGCCAGTTTGATTTTAGAGGAACTCATGTGTTTGGGTTAAAAAGACAGATGAAAGTACAGATTTTAGCAATTGGCAATTCAAAAAAAGCAAGAAGATTATTTGTTTTTTATTCCGGTAATTTTTGGTTATTGAAATGAGCATGTTAAACGGCACCTGTATGTTCTACCGGTATATGAATAGCTACCAGTGTGCCTTTGCCGGGTGTAGCATCAAAATCAATGGTTCCTTTTACATACTCTACCCGTGCACGCATGTTTTTTAAACCCATACCGGCTTCGCTGCTGAGTAAGTTTACATCAAAGCCTTTGCCATTATCTTCTATGGTGGCACTGATGCCATCAGCATCTTTAATGATGGAGATATCCAATTGTGTGGCGCCGGAATGTTTGATAACGTTATTTACACATTCCTGCAAAATTCTGTACACTACAATTTCAATGTGTTCATCCAGTCGTTCATTGAGCCCTTCTGTGTGTAATTGAATTTTTAAAACCCTGCGGTCAATTTTATCAATAAAATCTGTAACCGCTTTTCCCAATCCTGACTTGAGCAGCATATTGGGCATCATTTGATGACTTACGGTACGCACTTCTTTGCAACTTTCATCTACCAGGCTTATGATTTTTTCAAATGAATGTTTTTGTGCTTCAGTTGCAAAAGCCAGTTCATTACCAATGGCAGAGAGATTCATTTTGGCTGCACTCATCATTTGCCCCACGCCATCATGTAAATCTTTTGCAATACGCTGCCGTTCTTTTTCTTCGGCTTCCATTACAGCAGCAGTGGCTTTTTGCTCCTCTTCATGAATGGCTCTGGACATGGCTGCCTGCTCTCGTATGCGGTTGCGGGCATGAATGAAATAGGCCAGTAATACACCGAGAATAAATAAAATGGTGATCGCCGTAATGAAATAATTTTTTCGTTTCAGGTAAAACTCCTGCTCCTGTATGATGCGTTCTTTTTTTTCTGTTTCATATTTTGTTTGCATTTCGGCCAGCGCTTCTCCGGAGGCATTGGTATAAATGCTGTCTTTTAATGCATTGATTCGTTTGTACACATCAGCAGCCATTGAAAAGTTGCCGGATTTTTCATAGTTCAGTGCCATGGCTTTATAAATCATGGGAAGCTTGGCTTCCAGTTTTTGCTGCGATGCTATGGCTACCGCTTCTTTACTGATGCGTAACCCTTCATCCGGCCTGCCCATTAAGGCATACAGTTCTGAAAGAACAGCCATATCACTCACAATAAAAAAGTAATCACCTGTTTTATCACGGATGGGTTTGGCTTTCAAAAAACAACGCAGTGCTTCTTCATACTTTTTTTGCTCCATATAAGCTGTACCAAGTATAAACCAGCCATTTGCTTCTACTGAATAATTATTTTGCTCACCGGCAAGGGCTATTCCTTTTTTGCCAAAATAATAAGCGGAGTCATAGTTGCCCGCCTCGCCATAGCAAGAAGCCAGGTTAGTAAAGGTGGATGGAAAGAGATAGGGGATATCGTTTTCTTCCAGCGTATGAAGTGATTGCCTGAAGTAAGAGATTGCTTTTTGTGATTGATTGAGCTCCATATAAGCCCAGCCAATTTGATGGAGGGCTCTTGCTTTTGCTTTATAATCTTTGATTACATCAGCAATGTATAAGGCCGCATAAAAATGTTCAAGGGCTTCTTTTTGTCTGTTTAATTTCATCAATGTAAATCCGGATGCTGATTGATATTGCGCCAGCAATGAATCGTTTTTACCTTTTTGCTTGAGGGCTGCAATGTTTTTTTCTGAAATAGCAAGCCCGCTGTCAGGATTGCTGCGGTTGATGAAAAAATAAACGGTATTCAGTTCTGCTTTCATACGCAGTACATCATCATGCTTGAGCTCAGAATGCTTTACAATTTTATTGGCTATCATGCGTGATGAATCTGCATTGATTTGACGAAACTCTATGGAAAGCATGAGCAGCAAATCAATTTTTCGATTCTCATCTTTTTCAGTTTTGATAAGACGCTGCAAACTGTCAATCTTACTGAGCTGTGCGGCAGCAGCGCAACTGATACAAAGGAGCGAAAACAGCAGCAAGAATTGTTTCATTGTTGTTGCGTTAAACAGGAACATGAATTACAATGGATGTGCCTTTGCCCGGGGCACTATCTATATCTACATCGCCTTTTAAAAAGCGTATACGGTTGTATATATTTTTTAAACCCATCCCATTTTCTTTTTGCGACTCACTTATATTAAATCCTGCACCATTGTCTTCAAAGCTGATGCTGAGGTTGCCCTCTTCTTTAAGCATTGAAATATCCAGCTTTGTGGCACGGGCATGCTTGAGCGTATTGTTTACACATTCCTGAATTACACGGTAGAGGATGGTTTCTGTATTACTGTCCGGTCTTTGATCAAATCCTTCTGCATGAAAGCTTATTTTTAAAACATCCGGATTTATTTTCAATAAAAGTTCTTCAGTTGCCTGCGGCAGCCCTTTCTTTAAAAGGAGTTGCGGCATCATGCTATGGCTCACAGCACGTACTTCTCTGCAACTATCATCCACCAGTTGCATGATATTGCTTAATGATTGCTGCTCTTCCTTTGTATGTAACGAAATGGTATTTGAAAACGCTGATAAGTTCATGCGTGCAGCACTCATCATTTGCCCCACACCATCATGCAGATCTTTGGCAATACGGCTGCGTTCTTTTTCTTCTGCTTCAATGATTGAGTTAGCTGCCAGTTCCTGCTGGATTAAAATTTCTGCCTGCAGCTTGGCTTCCTGTTTCCATTTGTACCGGTTGTAAAGCAAATAGGAGAGGAGCGCTATCAATAAAGCCAAACCTATAGTTCCAAAGAGCAAAAAATTTCTTTTTCTGATAGTGTCTTGTTGCTCCTGAATTTGTTTTTCCTTTTTTGTGGTTTCGTAAACGGTACTTATTTCTTCAATGAGTCTTGTTTTTTGTGCATTGAAAATGGAATCTTTAAGTTGTGTGTGCCAGGTAAAAAATTCAAAGGCTTCTTTAAACCTGCCCATCCTGTTTGCCAGCTGGCTCATGCTTTGATAGTTATTGCTCAGTAATTCCCGGTAGCCCATTTGCTGTGCAATATTGTTACTGCGGTCAAAATAATATTCAGCTCTGTCATATTTGCCCCAGTTGCTGTAAAGATTACCCAGATCAGAGTAGATGAGTGAAAGCGAAAATGAATCATTTGATTGTTCTCTTATAGCTAGTGTACGCAGGTTATAATCTTCTGCTTCTTCATACTTATTTTGTAATAAGTAAACGCCTGCTATAAAATTATAGCACCAGCTTTTACCCACATCATCTTTTAATGCTTCAGCAATGGCAAGTGAAGCACGGTAGCGTCGCAATGCTTCTTCATAGTTACCTTCATACTCATATACAACACCGCTTTCATTTAAAATCATTTGTACACCACTGGAGTCGCTGAGTGAGCGATATACGAGCAGCGCCTGTTCATAGGTGGCGGCGGCTCTTTTTAAATCTCTTGTTTTGCGGTAGAGCTTGGCAATATCATTAAGTGTATTGGCTGTTTCAATCTTTTGATCATAACGTTCAAAAATGCCCAATGCGGCGTAATAAAGCGTTGCTGCTTTTTCATAGTCGCCTTTAAAGTAAGAGGCGATGCCAATATTCCTGTTAAGTCCGGCTATAGCAACCGAATCTTTTAATTGCCGGCCAATTTGTAATCCTTCTTCAGCCAGTTTAATGGTTTCATTAAAGCTTACATTGCTCAGTCGTCCTGTGAGCAGCACATAGGTTTGAAGTTTTTGTTTGGGGGCAATGTCAGAGTGTATAACAGCACGTAAGCTGTCAATTACATTCATTTGTGCCAATGAAGTAATAAACCAAATATGAAAGCAAATGATGGTTGCAAAATGTTTAAGGGTCATTACCCTTACAAGTTAAGCACTTCTTTCATTCCAAAAAATCCCTGTTTGCCTTTTAAAAATTCGGCGGCCAGTACGGCTCCCAGTGCAAAGCCGGTTCTGTTATGTGCTGTATGTGTTATTTCAATATCGTCAATGGCGCTGCTGTAGGTTACGGTATGTGTGCCGGGTGCCGGGTCTATCCGTTCGCTGATGATGCTGAGTTCATACGGTTGTAATGCTTTTTCATTCACCCATTTGTTTTTGCGGCCTATCTGCTCCAGTATCTGCTCTGCCAGACTTATAGCTGTGCCGCTGGGCGCATCTTTCTTTTGGGTATGATGAATTTCTTTTAATGTTATTTCATATTCCTTATGTTGATTCATCAATTCCGCTAATCGCTTATTGATTTCAAAGAAAATATTGACGCCCACACTAAAATTACTGGCCACTATTAATCCTGTATGGCGCTGCTGTGCCAGTTGCTTCATTTCATCCAGGTGCTCCAGCCAGCCGGTACTGCCACATACAACGGGTGTACCCTGCTCTAAACAAAATTTTACATTGTTGTAAGCCGTATGCGGACTGGTAAACTCAATCACCACATCTATTTGCCTGAGATTATCAGCTGTTAAATCCTGCGTATTGTTTAAATCAATGATTAACGGTACTTCATGACCACGATCTTTTAAAATTTCATGAATGGCTTTTCCCATTTTTCCATAACCCACTAATGCAAGTTTCATATTCGTATGTTTAAGTAATTATTCCGCAAAATTAAGGTCAATAATTTTTTATCAGTAACTCGTCTATCTGTCCCCGCATTGTTCCTTTTGAGTTAATGGTCCGGCTGGCTTTTACATTTATTTGTGTGTACTCGCTGTACAGTTCTTTTATCAACGGAGCTGACGAGTTCGATAACAGAAATTTTATTCCTTTTCTGTGTAATACATCACACTGTTCTTTAAGAGCCGTTTGATCGGCTTCTGTCCATCCGCCTTTTACATATCCGGTAAAGCTGGAGCTTTTGGATAACGGATGATAAGGAGGGTCCATGTACACAAATGATTTTCTGGTTGCTTTTTTTAAAACCTGTTTATAATCACCACAGCAGATGTCAATATTATTTTCATTTAGATAATTACTCACTGCAGTTAGTACTTCTTCATTAACGATGGCCGGGTTTTTATATTTCCCGAAAGGGGTGTTGAACTTTCCTTCACTGTTTACCCGGTACAAACCATTGTAGCAGGTTTTGTTTAAATAGATAATGCGTGCTGCTTTTTTTACCGGTGGTAATTTTTCATAGGCGGGTTTTCGGTCAAGGTTTCGAAGTTGATAAAAATAAGCCGCTTCGTTTTTATGCTTGCGCAGCTCCTTTATTAGTTCAGCAAGATTGTTTTTTACAATTTGATACGTGTTGATCAATTCTTCATTATAATCATTAATCGTTGCAGTTGCAGGTTGCAGGTGAAATAAAACAGCGCCACCACCTATAAAGGGTTCAATGTATTCATATGTTTCAATCTGTGCAGGCAGCTGTTCAAGTATTACCGGCAGCAACTGACGTTTGCCCCCTGCCCATTTTAAAAAAGGAGAAATAATAATGTTATGCTTCACTGCTTGCAAACTACTAAAGGAAAGGATGATTTACAAATTACAATTGCAGCGGAAATAATGCAGTATGAAAATATGAATTATGCGGTGCTTTGCTTACTTGCCCAAACGCATCACAATATTTATACCTGTTTGTCTTGTTTGCGGGATATAGGTGGGGTTTACACGCATACTCAGATTTTCATTTACATTGAATTCTTTTAGATGACCATCCACCGTAGCATCCACTACATTCAATCCCCAGCATACTAAAAAAGCAAGTACGGAGTAATCTACATTTTGCCGCACTGCATTTCTGTATTGAATAATACCACTGGGGTCGGAGGCAAGCGGTCTGAACTTTGGTTTTGCCTGTATATCATTGGAAGGGTCATTATCACTAAACAAACGAAAGGCATCACGGGCAGCTACATACTCATTCCTGTTATAAATGAAAAAGCCTACACAGGTTCCTAATGCACCCCACACAATGGGAATTTTCCAGTATTTTTTATTGTAAGCCTGCCCCCAGCCGGGAATCATGGCAGAGCGTTTGGTAGCAATTTTAGGGTTGTGCGGCTGTATAATTTTGGGCGTATCTGCTTTACTTTTTTTTACGGTATCTGTAATAGCTACGGCATTACCTCTTGCTGTTACGGTATCTTTTTGTTGAGCTGTAACAACAGATGCACAAAAAATAAGGACGAAAAGTTGAATTAAAAGCTTCATCATCTTATCAATCAACACTGGTACCCATTTGTTTCAAAATATGATTAAACTGCTCCAGCGAGTAATACTCTATAGTAATACTTCCGTTACCTTTTTTGCTGTGCGCCACTTTTACTTTGGTGCTGAATTGCTGTGCTAAGTTATCTTCTATTTTTCTGAATGCATTGTCCAGTTCACTCTTTACTGTTTTTTTAACAGGTGTGGATTTATACATATCTCTCACAATACGCTCTGTAGCCCGTACACTTAAATCTTTTTGTTTAATGAGATTGAATACATACAACTGCTTATCCACCGTATCAATATTAATCAATGCACGTGCATGCCCCATGGTCATGGCGCCGTTACGTACCGCCAGTTGAATATCAGGCGGTAATTTTAATAAACGAATGTAGTTGGTAACCGTAGTGCGGTCTTTGCCCATGCGCTCTGCCACCTGCTCCTGTGTGTAATCCAGTTCATCCATCAGGCGCTTGTAGCTTAAACCAATTTCAATGGCATTTAAATTTTCACGCTGCAAATTTTCCAGCAAAGCCAGTTCTAAAAGTTCAGCATCATTTGCCTGGCGTATATAAGCAGGAATATCTTTTAATCCGGCAAGTTTACTGGCACGCCACCTGCGTTCACCGGCAATGAGGCGGTACTTTCCTGCAGCGGTTTTTGAAACAGTGATGGGCTGAATGATGTCGTGCATTTTTATACTGTCGGCCAGTTCTTTCAACGCCTGCTCATCAAAATCATGACGGGGTTGTTTGGGATTAACTTCCACATCCTCAACGGCAATACGCAGCACACCCGTTACAGCTTCCTGCACGGTGGGTTTTAATTGACCGGCCGTTGTTTTCAAATCTTCATCAATGCTTTGCAGCAGGGAGCGGATACCTTTACCGAGAGCGTCTTTTTTGTTGGGTTGCGTCATACACGTTTCTTTCAGGCTGCGAAGTACCTGAAAAAAATCCAAACAGCAAGGCAAAAGCTAAAAGGTGAAAGGCGTAGGGTTGATGGCAAAAAATGTGGTACCATTTGGGGCTGTTGGTGGTTGTACTATAATGAGCAGTTGTTCCGGCCATTCGTTACAAGTACGGCACAGGGCCGTGGCACAAATCTTCTCCGGGCTTTTCGTCCTGTGCAGAGCCGAAGGAATGTCCGGCAGCCATTGAGCAATTCAACTTATTTGAGCAGGTTAAATCCCAACCACGCTGCGCCCAATCCAAGCAGCACACTGCCTACAGCGTACATTGCAAACAAGCCCATACGGCCCTGCTGTATCAGCTGTAAATTTTCAGCACTGAAGGCGGAGAAGGTGGTAAAACCACCGCACAAACCTGTAGCCAGTAACAATTTCCAGTTAGCATCAAAACTTGCATTGCGAACAGCGATGGCAATTACTACTCCGATGATGAATGAGCCAATACAATTTACCAGCAATGTGGCTAATGGAAAACTGTTATGCTTCACCCACACTGAAAATAAAAACCGCAATGCACTGCCGGCCGCACCACCAAAACTTACAAGAAGAAGATTTTTAAGCATGAACTAAGGTTGAAGGTTTAAGGTGTGAGGTTTAGGGTTGAAGGTTACATATTTTCCTTATACCTTTTACCTACGCCGTTTACCTTTTAAAGGTTTCCCGTAAACGTATAATTCAAATCTACCTGCCACTTGCCATCTTTCTTTACAACTTTCAACGGCAGTTGTTTTTTCTTGAACGAGTTGCTGTAGTTAACAATTACTACACTGTCGCTTGCATTTTCTACCGAATGTATAATAATGGATGATTTTTTATAACCTTCTTTTTCAGCAGCACTCATTTGGGTATTATATTTTTTTTCCAGTACTTCAAGTTCATAACTGTTTACACTGTCTTTCAACAATAATTCATTGGCCCATTTATAATCGCCATCAAGCGAACTGCGTACAAATTCTCGGGCTGTTTCCAGCGCATCATCAGGACGGGTGCGTTGCTGCTCACAGGCAAGTGCAAAACATAAAACAGATAAGATGAATAAGATTTTTTTCATGGGGTAAAAATAGGAAAAAAAGCCCCTCTGAATCTCCCCCGAGGGTAGAACCCCAATCACAGTCCTTGCTTTTCACAGTTTATAACAAATGATTATTTATTTGAAATTTAAAAGCTATGTGGGCGGGCGAAGCCCGCCCACATAATTTAGTTGCCACAGAAATGGAGCAGACACGGAAAAGAAAGATGATGAACTAAGGATGATGCTATGTGCACATGCCATGAAAGGATTGCGATGCAAGGAACGATGCTACATGCACATTAGCTGGTATCAAAAAACTTCTTCCGTTTTCATTTGTGCCAATCCGTGCAATTCGTGGCAAACATTATTTGAAGCAAACCCTCCTTCGCTAAAGCTACGGCGGGTAAAGAAAAATCCCGCTTCACTATTGAAACGGGATTGCGGTTGTATAAAGCGGGGATAGTAAGTACTACTTTGAATTGCGATACGGATTCCGTTCTTCATCCAATTGATGATCTTTATCGTATGCTTTGATGATGGCTTTTACCAAACGATGACGCACCACATCTTCTTCATCCAGTTCAATATGACTGATGCCGTCAATATTCTTTAAGATGCGGATGCCTTTTTCCAATCCACTGCGTTGATTTTTGGGCAGGTCCACCTGTGTTAAATCACCGGTGATAATGGCTTTTGCGTTGGCGCCTATACGTGTTAAAAACATTTTTAACTGAAGATCGGTTGTGTTTTGTGCTTCATCCAAAATGATAAACGCATTGTCCAGCGTGCGGCCACGCATGTAAGCCAGCGGTGCAATTTCTATGACACGTGTACTCATATAATAACCGAGTTTATCTGCAGGGATCATATCATCCAAAGCATCATATAACGGACGCAGATACGGGTCGATCTTTTCTTTTAAATCGCCGGGTAAGAAACCCAGGCTTTCACCGGCTTCTACTGCAGGGCGGGTTAATATAATTTTCTTAACGAGTTTATTTTTCAATGCCCGAACGGCAAGCGCAACAGCTGTATAGGTTTTACCGGTACCTGCAGGGCCAATGGCAAATACAATATCATTTTTATCGGCCGCTGCCACCATACGTTTTTGATTTTGTGTGCGTGCACGAACGGTTCTTCCGTTGGGTCCAAACACTAACACATCACTGGGGTTGCGTTCAATAAAGGCATCAATGGTTTGCTGATCATCGCCACCGAGAATTTGCTCAAAATAATTTTCAGTGAGCTGACCGTTGCGTTCTAAGTATGCAACGAGCAAATCAATTTTTTCTTTGGCCTGTTCCACCTGTTCAGGGCTGCCGCTGAGTTTGATTTGTGTGCCTCTTGATAAAATTTTTAAGAGCGGAAATTTCTTTTTAAGAATGTCGAGCTTGCCATTGTTAACACCGAAAAACTCAATAGGGTTTACGGTTTCGAGGTTGATGATTGTTTCTGTCAATGCGTTTTCATTTTACGGAAACTGTTTCACCTGTTGGGTGCAGCAGTATTCCAAGTTCACAAATATTGTATCAGTTATGGCTGATACTTCTAACCCTTCCATCTGATTTCAATATTAATTATTGCATCAATAACATCCTAAAGTTAGTTATCAACAGTATGTGGAAAGTGTTAAGATTTGGTAATGATTTTTTTATCATGATTACTTAATGTAGGATTATTTTATACTCACGTATCAGTAGCCGGGTAGCAATCAATTAGTATTGTATGGTAAAATGTACAATGATTCCATTTATATACAACTAACCAGAACCAATCGTCATTTTCAACTGGCAGAGCGGCAGTTTCATTGGTTGAGCGAGTACAACCGCTGATTATTTACGTTTGTAAAAATTGAGTGCAACTGCACTTACATAAAAAGGTTTTTCACTCAACGTATAAAATCCAAGATTGTTTGCATGAAAGCAGATAGCTTCTCCCTGTGGCTCTGCTTCATAGCCGAGTTCCGTTGGCTTCCTGCTTAATACCATTTCAGGAAGTTCGTTCTCTGATAGTTTCCAGTAATAAATATTGTTATATGTTTTGATCAGTATTTCATTGTCTGCGCCGGAGTAAGCAGCTCCGGTAACTTTTGTAAATGCAAGCTTACCAACTGCTATGGCCGTAACTGTAGTAGCAGTATTTTGCGGGTAAGGCAGTTTGTAAATTTTAGAAACGGAATCCCGTTTTGTAATGATGTAAATGTCTGCCTGCTTGCTCACAAAAATTGCTTCTGCATCATGTGATCCATCAGGATATCTGAAATTGATTTTTTCAAATTGAAAAATGGTATCTGTGCCGGGGTGTGGTTCTTTGAACCTGAAAATACTGTAACTGTAATGTGATTGACTATTATCACCTGTTTCAGCAATGTAGAGATAGTTACTGTCTTTAATGGGTCCGGCACCTGAAGATAAATCTTCCCAATCCCTGTTATATGCCGTTTTCAGCAGCAGGCGTTTTTTGATTAGCCCTTTTTCATTAATTAAAACAATTTCAGCCGGATTGCCGCCATCCTGCTGTACCCATAGATGACCAGGGTGCGAAAGTGATGCCGTAATGCCTGATGCTTCATCTATAAATCCGGGGCTTATGGTTGACATCACCGGTTTGGATTCAAATGGCAGGGACTGTACCTGCTCTGCAGTCTGTTCTTTCTTACTGCATTGAAAAAATAAAATTCCAACAATGAGTGCATTGATTTTTAGAGACATACTACCACGGCTTGAGTAAAATAAAGTTATATATTTTGAATAGGGTGAGCAAAGATTCCTTAGTTTCAATTTTATGCAACGAAAGAAAATAGATGTAGATGTAATTAAAGATGTGTTACAACTGGTAGCCAAAGCAAGACCTAATGATGCTTTTGTACAGAGCATTTCCAAACAATACGAAGAACGTGGCAGCCTCAGTAAAAAACAACTGGAAGGCTTACACGGCAAAGCAAGCCGCATAGCATCAATACCCACCGCAAGGCTTGCAACGCTAGAAGCTATAATGAAAAAGCAACTAACCAGAGAGCGGGCAGCACCTGCACAAACTACAGCAACATTTTTTGTAAAAGATGAAGCTGTGGGTTTATTAATTGAGGCACTGTTAAAAAAAGCGCCACAGCACAAGCGTGTTTTATTTTTAAAAGCAAAATATGATAACAATGAAACAATCACAGCTGCTGAACTGCGTGAGTTAAATCAGTTTGAGAAATTGCTGAAGTAAAGTTCTGAAAATATAACACCTTAAACCTCAAAAAGTGTTGACTTTTCAGGATTGTACTTTTAATATAAACACATTGCACACAGTTGCCTCCACCTCCATTTCCTCCCGGTAAACAATAAACGGTAATAAAGTTTCAATAAAGGGTTTGGCCATGAGTCGTTGCGGGGTGCTTAGTAAAATAGTGGTTCCCTTTTGCAACTGTGATTTAATGAATGTAAGTAAAGCTTCAAATTGTGATGGATCATAGTTTACATCACTCATAAGCAATACATCCCCATCAATTTCTGATGCATCAGTATTCCAGTTGAATACTGATGCTTCAATATTTGTAAACCGGTTGAGTTCTATTGATTGTTTTACCATCAGAAGAGCATCTTCATCCGCATCTGTACATATTACTTCTCTGGCTAACGATGCTGCAATAAAGGATGGCAGCCCCAGACCACCTGCAATTTCCACAACTTTTTTACCCGTAATCAAAGTTGAATGACTGGTTATAAAACAGGCGAGGGCTTTTGCAGCAGGCCATACTTTAGCCCAATAAGGAAAAGAAATACCGTTTACATTTCTATGGAAATAGTTGTATTTAAGTTCTTCAACCTTGGGCAGAAAAAGTGTTACTTGAGTGCTTCCAAATGAAAATATTACGGGATGCCCGGCAGAAATCATTATAATTAATTATGGCATTGCTATTGTTTTTGAAAACGTAATACTCTTTTTTCATGGGAAGCATTTACTGCTACTAAAACATAATGCCCCGCCCGGTAATGACTTAACTGCAGTTGTATTTGATTGTTGCCCTGTTTGCTTTGTTGTGTGAATTGCTCAACAACACGGCCTGATAAATCTGTAATTGTAAAACTTATCTTTTCTTCTTTACCGTTTGAAAAATTAAGCATTGTGCTGCCTGTAACTACGGAGGGCCAGAATGATTGCAATTCAAGTCCTGCATCTTTTGCAATAACTGGTATGATAAAGGAATTAATAGCAAGATTGGAAGGTGTAATTAAACGAATGCGATAATAATTTCTGCCACTCAGCAATCTGTAGTCTTTATATTGAAAAGGTTCAAGGCAGCGCTGTTGGTCGGCAGTAATTGTGTACACAGTTGAAAAATTTTGAGCATCAGTTGAGTACTGAATTTCAAATGTAGCTTCACTTGTCTGGCATGGTGCCAGCCATTTAATAACAGCAGCATCAGTATTCTGCTTTTCTGCAGTTAGATATCGAAGCTGTATGGGAAAGGTTGCCAGATTGTTATCCTGTGCCCTACAGATAATAGTAGCACATGAAAGAAAAAAAATAAAATGAAGCTTTTTCATAGTCATTCATTAAGAGGATAAAGCTACAAAAAATCAGGAATTTAACTTCGTCGCTTAAATGACAATCTTATTCTCTGATAACAGTTCCTTTTTCCTGAAACCACCTGGGATAAAACGGTTGATGAATTTTTTCAACCAGGTTACGTTTTACTTTTAATGTAGGGGTAAGTAAGCCGTTTTCGATACTCCATGTTTCTTTCATAATTACAGCTTTCTCCAGTTTTTCATGTGCTTCCAGCAAAGGGTTGATTTGCTGTATTGAGTTATTCAGGCTGTCAACGATTTCTTCCTGTGATTTTTGCTTACCCGTTTCACTCAGTACAATCAATGCAATAGGTTGTGGAATACCCGTACCTACTACACATGTATTTTCCACATCACTGTTGGCCAGTATTTTTGTTTCAATAGGGGTGGGAGCAATGTACTTCCCTTTATCTGTTTTGAACAAATCTTTAACCCTTCCTGTAACAAATAAAAATCCATCATGGTCATACTCTACCATATCACCGGTTTTCAAATAACCTTCTTCATCAAACAGATCAGTTGTTAACTGCGGTTCTTTATAATAGCCAATTGTGTTAGAAGGTGTTTTCACTCTCAATTCACCATCTTCTGTAATCTTCACCTGCATGCCTTCCAGCGGTTTGCCTACTGAGCCCATTTTGCGGGCATAGGGCCGTTCAAAATGTGCATATACACAATCCTCTGTCATACCTAATGCCTGCATGATATGTATACCTAAACGGTCAAACCATTTCAGCAAATCAACAGATATGGGCGCCGCAGCACTGTAAATATGTGTAGCTCTTGATAAGCCCAGTGCATGTTTTATTTTTTTACGAACAATATTATTGATGATGGGTATTGATAATAAAAGATTCAATTTCTTTTCAGGCATTTTCTTTAACACACCTTCTCTGAACTTTCCCCATAATCTGGGCACTGCAAAAAATACCTGCGGCTGAATTTCCTGCACGTTGGCGGCAAAAGAATCTATACTTTCTGCAAAGCTGATGACCGAGCCGCTGTAAAATGAATTCATTTCAATTGCCAATCGTTCAGCAATATGGCTTAATGGTAAATAGGAAAACAGTACGGAACGTTCAGGCAATTGTAATTGAGGTAATGCTTTGGTTAAGGTGCGGTCAAAATTTCCATAGGTATGCATCACACCTTTTGATACACCTGTAGTGCCGCTGGTATAAATGATGGTCATTAAATCATCCGGTTGAGGATTGTTTATATCTTCTAATGGTTCATGTTTGCTGATCAATTCATTCCAGGTAAATTGTTCTTTTATTCCATAATCATCAAATGAAATACGGAGCATATTTTTTGGAATACCATCAGTTTGCCCTGCATAATCATCCAGTTTGCCAATGAAGATGGCTTTACTTTCGCTATGCTCTAAAATGGGTTGTATGGCATGTGCACTCAAAGTAGCATAGAGTGGCACTGACACACAACCTGCCATCATGATGGCTATATCTGCCATCATCCAGTGTGCACAATTTTTAGAAAGGATAGCTATATGCGAACCTTTGGGTAAATTCAATGCATGAATTGCTGCAGCTATTCGGCGTGCTTCGTTACCTGCCTGCTTCCATGTATATTCTTTCCATTGACCATTGAATGGTTGACGCAGATACACTTCATTGGCTAATTTCTGTTCCAGTTTGAGGAACTGATGGAGTGGGGATGATGACATAACAATCGGGTTTGGTTGCCGTAAGATATTTATTTTTTTGAGTCAACAAAGGGAATTGCTGTATTGTTGTAGAAAATTACCCTGTAAGAAAATTAATTCACACTGTACAATACTGAACGGCACTGATTTTGATAGATTCCAATTACTCACTTAACTGATAATCTTATGAACCGCTTTCTTACACATTTAAAACTGCTGTTATCTTTTGTTTTCATTAATTCAATAATGGATTCAACAGCGCAGCCGCTGATCAATTATAATACAGTTATATCAGGGCTTAGTGCACCGGTAGATATTGTAAATGCAGGTGATGGCACCAATAGGCTGTTTATTGTGCAGCAGGGCAGCAGCGGATCTGCTTCCATCAGAGTTTACAGTGCTGCCTATGTTTCGCTGGGAACATTTCTTACCGTTACAGGTATTGCTACCGGCGGTGAGCAGGGATTACTGAGCATGGCTTTTCATCCAGACTATGAAACCAATGGATTTTTTTGGGTGTATTATACAAATGGAAATGGAGATTTGGAACTGAGCAGGTACAAAGTAAGTGCAGGAAATCCCAATGTGGCAGATGCATCTTCAAAACAAGTAGTTATTACTATTCCTCATCCCGGTCAAACAAATCACAATGGTGCCAAGTTAAATTTTGGTAGTGATGGGTATTTGTATTTTGCTACAGGCGATGGTGGTGGCGGGGGAGACCCTAATAACAACGCACAAAATGGGAATAATTTACTCGGTAAAATGTTACGCATAAATGTGAGCACAGGTACAACTTCACCATTTTATTCAGTGCCAACTGATAATCCTTTTATTTCAAACCCAAATGTGCTGGATGAAATCTGGGCATTGGGTTTACGCAATCCCTTTCGCTGGAGTTTTGACCGGTTGAATGATAACATGTGGATAGGGGATGTGGGCCAGGGGCAAAAAGAAGAAGTGAATTACAGAACAGCAGCACAGTCAGCAGGTGTTAATTACGGATGGCGTTGTTACGAAGGAACATTGGCTTTTAATACAACCGGATGTCAGCCGCAAAGTAATTATGTGTTTCCTGTTTTTGAATACAATAATTTACAGGGCAATAATACTCCTGCTTCAGTTGTAGGTGGTTTTGTATACAGAGGTGCAGCACATCCTTCCATGCAGGGTTATTATTACTGCTGCGATGTTTATACCGGTAATTTGTACAAAATCAATATCACAAATTTTTCAAGTTCTACACAAACAGGGTTGCCTACTCTTGTAGTAGGTTTTGGTGAAACAGAGGCCGGTGAGTTACTTGCAGTTTCATTAAACGGAAATGCGTACACTTTAACTCCTTCTATACCTACTTCTGTTACAAATATGAATAATGAACAACAACCACGTATTTATCCATCAGTTGTAACAAACGGAAGAATAACACTGGAACTTCCGCAATCATTTACACAATTGCAGGTGATAAACATGAATGGTGCAATTGTACAGCAGGAAAATATAACATCAAGGATGGGAACATTTGAAATGCCTTTACAGCAATTGTCTTCCGGTGTTTATGTAGTGAAATTAATAAGTAGTAAAAGAACCTGGGTGCAGAAGATGGTGGTACGGTAGTAAAAGAATAGTAACAGCATCATAAAAAAACGGCTTGAATTAATCAAGCCGTTTTTAAAAACAAATAACTTTTTTACTCCACCCAGTCTGCCACAAAAATATTTGTATCTCTTGTACCGCCATTATTTCTGTTGCTGCAAAACACAATTTTTTTACCATTTGGGCTGAACATGGGAAACGCATCAAAACCTTTATCACGGCTGATTTTTGTTAAGCCTGTTCCATCTTCATTCATCGTATAAAGGTTGAACG
>CAYPBV010000028.1:0-30245 GCA_964409025.1 uncultured Chitinophagaceae bacterium
GTGCAGGGTTTTTGCTTTCCACCTTTTGCCCTTCACCTTCTGCCTTTTTCAATCCTGCTTTTAATTTCTCAACCTGGAATTTTATTTCATCATCTTCAATTTTCCTGAAGAGCAATTCCGGTGCACGTAAGGCATAACCGACGCTTAACAGCTTTACTTTACCTGCATTTTCCCAATCCAGCATTTTCTCTACTACTTTCATCATGTGCAGCATCTTTTTCGCTGTAAATGGAAGGAATGGGTTCATGAGGATGGCCAGATTAGCACTCAACTGCAAACACAAATGCATGGTATTATCAATGCCTTTCTGAGCTTCAGGATTCTCCGCTAATTGTTTAGCTACAATCCATGGCTCTTTTTTTTGCATGTATTGATTTCCCTTTCGGCTCAAATCAATCACCTCAAACAATGCTTCACGAAACTTAAATTCTTCTAAAAGATTTTCAATTTTCGCTTTTGCATTTCCGATTTCTTTCATCAACTCCCTATCCGTATCATCCAGCAGTTCTTCATGCAGCTTCGGCACTTTACCGCCGCAGAGCTTATGCATGAGCACCCATGTACGATTAATGAAGTTTCCAAAGATGCTCACCAGTTCACTGTTCACTGCGTCCTGGAAACCCTTCCACATAAACTCACTGTCTTTTGTTTCAGGAGCAATTTGTGTGAGATAATATCGAAGCATATCTACGCATTGCTCACCGCCATTTTCTTTCTTCACAAAATCATTGATATAATCACGCATGTCCAGCTTCCAGTTACGACTGGTACTCATTTTATCACCTTCCAGGTTCAAAAATTCATTGGAGGGAACATTGCCTGGCAAAATATTACCATGCAATTTCAACATGATGGGAAAGATAATGGCATGAAAAACGATATTATCCTTACCAATGAAATGAACCAGCTTGGTATCAGCATCATACCAATACGGTTTCCAATCATTATCATTATCAATAGCCCATTGCTTGGTAGCACTGATGTAACCGATAGGTGCATCAAACCACACGTACAGCATTTTTCCATCAGCACCTGCAACAGGCACTTTTATTCCCCAATCTAAATCTCTTGTAACAGCACGGGATTGCAGTCCTCCTTCAATCCAGCTCTTGCATTGGCCCACCACATTGGCACGCCAGTCATCTTTATGTTCTTTCAAAATCCATTCACGCAAAAACGCTTCATGTTTCCCCAATGGCAAATACCAATGCGAAGTTTTTTTCTTAACAGGTGCACTGCCGCTCAACGTACTCACCGGATTAATCAATTCGTCAGGGCTTAAAGTCCTCCCGCAATTTTCACATTGGTCACCAAAAGCACGGTCGCTGCCGCAATTGGGGCAGATACCTTTAATATAACGGTCAGCCAGGAACGATTTTGCCTCTTCATCATAAAATTGTTCCGTTTCTTTCACTTCCAGTTCACCACGGTCATTTAAGTATGTAAAAAACTCCTGCGCCGTTTCATGATGAATGGGTTCACTGGTGCGGTGGTAAATATCAAAGCTCATTCCCAGGTCTTCAAAATCCTGTTTCATCGCTTCATGATATTTATCAATAATAGCCCGTGGTGTGGTACCTTCTTTAGCTGCCTGTATGGGAATAGCTGTGCCATGTTCATCACTGCCGCACACAAACACTACATCACGCTTTTGTGCACGCAGGTAACGTGTATAAATATCTGCAGGAATATAAGCACCCGCCAAATGCCCCACATGCTTTAAACCATTGGCATAAGGAAGCGCACTTGTAATTAAATATCTTTTAGGTTGAGTCATTGTATTGTTGTGTAACGGGCTTTTGATCTACTATGAAACTTCTGTTGCGTCGCACACTGCATCGCCGGGTAATTCCAGGGAGCAAATGCGTTCACAAATGAATCCGCAAAATTAACCGAAACATGCCCATCGCCCAAACCCAATAAAAAACCCTCCTGCCGGAGGGTTTAGAAGTAACATAGCGTTTATTTCTTTTTCTTTTGCTCAAACATCCATTTCAAGAAATCAGGTTCAGCAAATGCATTATCCCAACTGTTATGATTTACGCCGGGATATTCAGTGTATTTCACTTTTGCTTTTAATGCTTTTAACCGATCCACCATTTCCTGCGAAAGTTTAGGACTTACCACTGCATCCACAGCTCCATGAAATACCCAGAAGGGAATATTCTTTACTCTTTCATCATACAACATGGAATTTCCTCCGCCGCAAATGGGTAATGCAGCAGCATACAATGTTGGATAACGATAAACAGATTCAAATGTTCCCATACCGCCCATTGATAACCCTGAGATATAGATTCGCTTTTCATCAACTGCTTCTTCTTTTGCAATTTTCTTCACCAGTTCATTGGCAGCAACCAATGGCCAGTTAGATTCGCCTTCATAATCAAATTCAAATTTAAAAGGTTGTTTGGTCCGGTCAACTTTTACTGCTCCCCAAAAATTATCAGCCGGGCATTGGGGGAAAATAACAATGGCAGGAAAATTCTTTCTGTTCTCTTCTTTCAAAAATAATTTTGAACCATGTATGAGTTGCATTTGATTATCTGATCCACGCTCACCTGCTCCGTGCAATAGAAGAATAACGGGATATTTTTTTGTACGGTCATAATTTTCAGGATAAAGAATTCTGTAAGGCAATACTTTCCCTTCGCTCAGCACAAATTCTTTTTTCTCATACGCTTCCCATGCAGGATCATAATTGCTTTTACTGAGCCATCCGTTTACCTGAAGCCATTCTCCAAAACGTTCGATCCATTTATCAGATGGAAGATTTTGCACACGCATACCAAATCCATGACCTCCTTTTACATACATATGCAACTCTGCCGGAACTTTTGCCGTTAACCATTGTTCATACAGCGCAGCGCTATGTGGAGCTAAACCTAATTCATCATTACTGGCAGCAGTAATAAATGCCGGTGGTGCATTTTTCATCATCTTGCCCTGCATGTCTTTAGGAAAATAGGGATAGATGGGTGCTATAAAATTGGGTTTGTTTTCAGCTGTAAAGTCATAGGCAGCAGCTGAAGCTACAGTACCTCCTGCTGAAAAGCCCATAATGCCAATACGATCCGGATCCAATTTCCATTCATTGGCATGACTGCGAACATATGCGAGGGCCGCTCTTCCATCAGCAATGGCTATAGGAATAAGTTGTTGATTTTCTTCATCAAACTTCGGCGTGCCCATTGTTCTGTTCACATCACCCACAGGATCATTGGTTGGGCTGTGTACCAAACGATACTTCAACACAAAACAGGTAACACCTTTTTTCACCAGCCAATTGGCCACATCAAAACCTTCACTGTTAATAGACAAAGCTCTGAATGCACCTCCGGGGCAAATGATGACAGACGTACCATTTGCTTTACCGGGCTCGGGTTCAAAAACAGTAAGCGTTGGCTTACTTACGTTGAATACAATTTTTGTTTTCCAGAGATTCTGTTCACTTACGCCTTCATCCCAATTCCAGTTTTCAGAACCGGGTGCAGCACTGTTGTACAGCGGAATTACCTTTTGCTGTGCCTGTACATAAATAAATGCAAAGAAGAATATAAATACAAATGCAAGCTGTTTCATAACTGAATTATTTACTAAAAAAGATGGGTACCTAAAGATACCCCTCTGCCATTTACGAATCATTATTTTTTCAGTTCGTTGATATTTACCTGTGGTACTAATACTTTGTTTGTTTTTTCCACCAGTAGTTTTTTAGCCACAGTAAAAGTTACTGTTTGCCTGATATCATTTGATGATGCTCCTGCTTTTACGGTGTATGTTCCGGCATCAGCGATCCATGAAGTCTTTTCAGTAACAAATGAAGCCAGGTCTTTTGATTCAATCACAAACTGCAGGGTTTGTTTTTGGCCGGGCTGCAAGAGATCAGTTTTACCAAATGCTTTTAACTCCTGGGCTGGTTTATCTGATTTTCCTGCCGGTGCCGTAACATATAATTGCACCACTTCTTTACCTGCAACAGTTCCTGTATTGGTTACATCAATTGTAATAATCAATTTACCTTTGAAAGAGCTGCTGCTGCGTTTCAAATTGCTGTATGAAAAATTTGTATAGCTTAACCCATAGCCAAACTCATACGCTGTTTTTACATTAAAAGAGTTGTAATAACGATAACCAACATATACACCTTCTTCATGTGTTACTTCGGCAGGGATTTCTTTCATACCCATCATACCTGTTGTTGCTTTTTCTTTAAATTCTTTACCCGGAAAGTTTTTAGCTGTTATTTCGTCTTCATACTTCACTGGAAAAGTAACAGCCAACTTGCCGGATGGATTTACTTTACCACTCAGCACATCTGCTACTGCATTACCAGCTTCCAATCCCGGTTGCCATGCTAAAAGAATGGCATCTACTTTATCTCTCCAGCTGGCTACTTCAATCACACCACCTGCATTAATGATCACAATTACTTTTTTTCCCTTAGCATGAAAAGCAGCACTAACTGCATCGATCAATTTTATTTCACTTGCTTTTAAATTGAAATCATTGGCTACTACTCTATCCTTTCCTTCACCTGCATTTCGGCCGATGGTGAGCACAGCAATATCGCTGCTGGCAGCTTTGCTGTTGATCAATTGATTGTCCAGCACCATTTCAGCAGCATATGGTGTAGGATTCATAAACTCTTCAACAAATGATTTTTTAGGATTTTTTGATTTATAATCAAACAAATAAGCGCTGTAAATACTTTTTAATTCAGCTTCAACTGTAAACCCTGCATTGGTCAATCCTTCTACCAATGAAACGGTGTATTCTTCGTTTACATCACCACTGCCCGTACCGCCTGAAATAAAATCATAAGAAGTATTGCCAAAAGCAGCAATATTTTTTATACCGTTCAATGGCAAACTGTTAGCGGTATTCTTTAATAACACCATGCCATTAGCTGCAGCTTCACGTGCAATCAATGCATGTTCTTTTAAATTAGGTTTATTACTGAAAGCATATTTTTGATTTGCAGGTGTACCCAAAATATAGGCTACAATACGCACTGCATTTTCATCCAGCACTTTTATATCCAGTGTTTTATTATTGATGGCATCAGTAATAGCTTTCCGTTGTGCAGGTGTGCCGGGCATTAACAGATCATTACCGGCTTTCATCTGGGCTACTGCATCTTTTCCGCCAAACCAATCCGTCATCACCAAGCCTTTAAAGCCCCACTCTTTACGGAGAATGGTGGTGAGCAGGTCATATGATTGTGAGGTATAAGTTCCATTGAGCAAATTATAGGAACTCATCACCGTCCATGGCTTTGCTTCTTTTACTACGATTTCAAATCCTTTTAAATAAATTTCTCTAAGTGCTCTTTCACTCAAAATGGCATTTACTGTAGTTCGGTTGGTTTCCTGGTTGTTCACTGCAAAATGTTTTACAGATGTTCCCACGCCATTGAACTGAATTCCATTGACCATTGCAGCAGCTATCTTTCCCGTTACCACCGGGTCCTCAGAATAATATTCAAAATTTCTTGCACCCAAAGGATTACGCATAATATTCATGCCCGGACCAAGAATTACATCCACGCCATATTCTTTTACTTCATTGCCCATGGCTTTACCAACTTGCTCCACCAACTTCGTATCCCATGTTGATGCCAGTAATGTAGCTACCGGCCATGCAGTTGCATAATAAGTGTTAGCATCATTTTCACGCTTCGGTTCAATACGTAAACCAGCAGGACCATCCGCCACTACAGTTGTAGGTAAACCAAAATTTTGAAGCGCAAACGTAGTACCGGCAGCTCCGGGAACTTTATCCATTGTTTGACCCACCAATGGAGCACCACCCGGCATATTAAAGCCTCCCATTTTCATACCCATGCCCACTACGAGGTTTACTTTCTCATCGGTAGTCATTTTCCCAACAATTTCTTTGGCTTTTGTATAGTTATCCTGCGCTTTTAATGAAGTTGCAGACATAAGAATAAGGACACTCATAAAAACTTTGAATTGCATATGACAAACATTTTAGACTATAAATGTCTGTACAGTTCATTCCTTCTGATTTGATAATTGTCAAAAAAAACTATCGAGCGGAACGGATGCGGCTGAGCGTTTCCAATGTAACGCCTAAAAAAGAAGCGATGTAAGAAAGTGGTACCCGTTTGATTATATCGGGATTTTGCTGTAATAATTTTTCATAACGCTGCTGCGCTGTTTCAAACTGAATGGCATCCATACGTATCTGAGAAAGAATCAATGAGCGAGTGAGCATTTTCCGGAATAAGGTTTCGATTTCATGATGCTGTGCAGCTAATTGCATTAACTCATTGTGATGAATACCATACACAAGCGATGGCTCCAGTATTTGAATAATAAGATGGCTGGGCGTTCGTTGAAAAAAACTGGTGATGGAAAAGAAAAACTGTTCATCCAATGCAATCCATTCCGTAATCTCCTTACTGTTTTTGTAATAATAAATACGTGCTATTCCTTTTTCAATAAAATAAAGATAGTCGCTCACTTCTTTTTCACGCAACAGAAAAAAATCTTTGGGCAGTTCCCACTCTTTCCAGGCACCAAGAAAAGCCTTCTCGCTTTCCGGAGATAGTGCAGTCATTTGCCTTATTGCATTTATAAGTGAAGAATGATTCATTACTAATAAACTGTAATTTACAGCGCAGAAAATTTGCAGCAGAACCTTTCGTAACTTTTCTGCCAAATCATCTTCACTGAACAGCGTAATATGAACCGTAAAGATTTTTTATCATCTGTAAGCATGGCCGGCATTGCACTGCCGCTGGGTAATACTATTATTGAAGAACCGGAAACAGCACCCATGCTTCCACCCTATTTAAAACCCGGCGATATCATTGCCATTACTTCACCCGCAGGTTATTCCAGCTTGAAAGAAATTGAACCTTCTGTTCAACAGATCAAAAGCTGGGGGTTTGATGTAAAAATTGGTGCAACCATCGGCAAACGCCATTTTACATTTGGCGGCACTGATGAAGAACGGCTGAATGATTTTCAACAGCTGCTGGACGACAGATCCGTAAAAGCGATTCTTTGTGCCCGGGGTGGTTATGGATTTGTACGCATTATCGACCAACTCAATTTTACAACATTTAAACTTCATCCAAAATGGTTAATCGGCTTTAGTGATATTACTGTGCTGCATGCCCACCTTAACCGAAACTCAGGTATTGCATCCATTCATTCCAAAATGTGTAACAGTTTTCCGGAAGACTGGAGCAAAGCTGAGCCGATACAGATAGATACTATTCTTTCATTACGTGATGTATTAAATGGTGTAAAGATGAATTATACCGCACCCGGCAACACCAATAACAGAATCGGTACAGCAACAGGTGTTTTGATTGGCGGCAATTTAAAGACCATTGAATCACTTACAGGAAGCAAGAGTGATATGCGCACCGCAGGAAAAATTCTGTTTGTAGAAGATACAGGTGAATACCTCTACAGCATAGACCGTATGTTCTGGAATTTAAAACGCAGCGGCAAACTGGATAAACTGGCCGGATTGATTGTGGGTGGTTTTAAATTAAAAAAAGATGAAGGTGAAAATGATACTGAGTTTGGAAAAACAGTTGAAGATATTGTAATGGAAAAAGTAAAAGAGTATACGTATCCGGTATGTTTTGATTTTCCTGTGGGCCATCAAAAAAACAATTATGCGCTGAAATGTGGCGTGAAGCATAAATTGCAGGTAACAGCAACAGAAACTATTTTAACTGAAAGCCGATGAAGATTCCCCCTTACCTGCAACAAGGCGATACCATTGCCATTACCTGCCCTGCAGGTTATATGCCTTTGGAAAAAGCAAAAACATGTATTCACACATTACAGCATTGGGGGTATGAAGTGCTGGTGGGTAAAACACTGGGCAGCAAAAGCAAAAATTATTTCAGTGGAACGGATACAGAGCGTTTGAACGAATTCCAGGCTATGCTGGATGCACCACAAGTAAAAGCCATTCTTTGCGGACGTGGAGGTTATGGTGTAAGCCGCATCATTGAATATTTAGATTTTACAAGTTTCAAAAAACATCCGAAATGGATTGTTGGTTTTAGTGATATCACAGTATTGCATGCACACATAAACCGTAATTACAAGATAGCAACACTTCATGCACCAATGGCTGCCGCTTTTAATGACGGTGGTTTTAAAAATAAATATGTTCAATCACTAAAGAGTACATTAGAAGGTAGTAAAGCCAATTACACCTGCAAGCCCCATCGTTTCAACAAAGCAGGAGCAGCTGCCGGAGAATTAATTGGCGGCAATCTTGCATTACTTGCACATTTAACGGGTTCATCTTCTGATATTATTACCAAAAACAAACTGCTTTTTTTGGAGGATGTGGGAGAACAACATTACAATGTAGATCGCATGATAATACAGTTAAAACGAAGCGGCAAATTTGAACAGCTTGCCGGGCTCATCATTGGTGGTTTTACAGATATGCAGAATACACAAAGGCCCTTTGGAAAAAAAGTTTATGAAATCATTCATGAACATATTGCTGAATATAATTATCCGGTGTGTTTTGGTTTTCCTGTAAGTCATGCTCAAAAAAACCTGGCATTAAAATGTGGAAGCCTTTACTCGCTTAACATCAACACCCACAACGTACAGCTATACGAACCCTGAACTTACTGCTGAACTTTATTGATTTGTGACGTCAGTCAATGCAATATGTGACAATAATCACATCGTTTCCGTAGTTGAATCATTTCCTGCCAGCTGATGCTGAACAACTTTTGTGAAGTCATTTTTCACAGCTTAAACAAAAGTTTATGAGCATCAAATTCATCATCCGTCCACTACTGGCAATCCTGATTTTTTCTTTTCAATACCTGCAGGCGCAAACCTATTCAGCTAAAACCTACAAGCTTTCAATAAAAGGAACTTCCACCATGCATGATTGGAGTTCTGCAGCTACTAATGTTACTATACAGGGAGATTTTGTAATTACAAACGGCATCATAGAAAAAATTACCGGAGGTAATGTAAATGTGGTAACCAAATCCATTAAAAGCGATAAAAATTCCGGTTTAATGGACAGCCGCACACATGAAACATTAAAGGCTGATAAGAACCCTAACATCACTTATTCTGTAACTAAAGTAACCGGCGTACCTGCGGGTGGCGGTGAAGCAAGTGTAACGGTGAGTGGTACTTTAAACATAGGAGGTACTTCAAAAGCGGCAGAACTTATTTTAAAAATGAAAGTATTACCTAACGGTGATATTGAAATAAAAGGAACTAAAAAAATCCTTATGAGTAACCATGGCATAAAACCTCCTTCTTTTATGCTGGGCGCATTAAAAGTGGGCGATGAAATTACACTTGATATCTATGTAGTTCTTCACAAAAAATAAAATCAAACTATTTTTTTTAAATTCTTAAAACAAAGTATATGAAACGTCAAACATTAAAAACAATACTGGCCGTCTTTATTCTAATCGGCATGGCCGTATCTGTATCAGCACAAAAAATTCAGTACACCCGTAATTATGACAAAACAGGTATTAATGTTTTTGAACCCCTGAAATCAGATTCAGGAAAATATGAAGGTTTTAAAATCCGTATTGGCGGTTCATTTACACAAAACTATCAATCTATTAAAAGTACTAACAAGGCAAACTATGTGGCTACATCTGGCAGCAATTCATTAAACAGAAACCTTCTTGTGGGTTTAGTAAGAAATGCGAATGGCTCATTTCAAAACAATGACAGCATCACCTCAAGAATGAATGGATTTAATTTAGCGATGGCTAATTTAAATTTTGATATTCAAATCGGTGATGGTATCCGTGTATTCTTAGAAAACTATATGAGTACCCGTCACCACAACGAATTTTGGGTAAAGGGTGGCTACATTCAAATTGATAAACTTCCCATGTTTGGTAATCCTGATTGGTTTACAAAATATGCCCGTGTAAAAATCGGTCACTTCCAGCCCAACTATGGCGATTTTCAACACCGCAGATCAGATGGTGGTAATACCATCTTCAACCCATTTGTTGAAAACCTGCTCTTAGATGCATTTACAACAGAAATTGGTGGTGAAATCTATGTGTTTCCAACTAAAGATGTTATGGTAATGGCGGGTATGACTTCAGGATTCATCAATGGTAATATTCAACCAACTGCAGAGTCTGTGAATTCAAATGGTGTTGTTAGAACTAAACGCTCACCTTCTATTTTTGGTAAAATAGCTTATGATAAGCAAATGAATGATGACCTTAGGTTCCGTTTATCAGCATCCGTTTACAACAACTCGAATATTGTACGCAATACATTATTTGCCGGCGACCGTGCAGGTTCTATGTATTATGCTGTAATGGACCCCGCACAGATAAATGGTGTAAATACCAATATAACTGCCAACTTTACTTCAGGCCGTTTAGATCCCGGAGTTGCTAACAGATTAACTGCAATTAACGTAAGCCCATTCCTAAAATTCAAAGGATTGGAAGTACAGGGTGGTTATGATATGATTAAAGGTTCAGTTTTTGCCGATGTTGCTAATAACGAATGGATCAAACGTGACTGGAGCCAGGCTTATGGTGAAGTGGTTTACCGTTTCCTCAAAAATGAAGAACTGTATATTGGTGCACGTTATGTAACTGCAACTGGTGAACCAAGCGGTTTGAGATATGGTGCAAATGATGCAGGAAGAACTGCAAATTCACAAGCTAAAATCAATGTCAATCGCTTAGCTCTTGCAGCAGGTTACTTCCCAACTAAAAATATGCTGCTAAAGGTTGAATACATGAGTCAAAATTACAATGACTATCCCTGGGCAGATTATCGTTATGAAGCCAAATTCAACGGCATGATGATTTCTGCTGTAATCGGATTCTGATTTCATATACTACTCCTATGCGCAAAGCCCTGTGTACTACAGGGCTTTGTTTTAACTCAAGCAGCAATTCATGAAATGGCTTTTTATCATATTCCTGTTTACATTTTCTACAGCAAACAATTTTAAAGTAGCTTACAAAATTGATGCAAAGAGCCGTATGTATCTCAACGGCAAAACCAATATCAACAACTATGAATGTTCCTGCAATGATGACTTCCCTGCTTCCGTAATCAGCGGTACTGAAACTGAAAATGGAACTACGCACTTCAACAACGCTGTACTGCAGATAAAAACATCACTGCTCAGCTGCAAAAACAAACTGATGAACAGGGATATGCACAAAGCATTGAAAGCAGAAGAACATCCATACATCATCATTACACTTCATGAAGCAGCTATGATGAATAAAACACAGGTACAGCTCAACACATGGTACAACTATAATGCAAACGTAACCTTAACTATTGCAGGAGTGAGCCGTAAAACACAATTGCACGTACAGTTAAATAAAAAAAGCAGTCACTTATTTCAATTGAAAGCAAGTAAAGAAATCCTTATGAGTGATTACCATGTAAAACCCCGCACTCCTTTTAACATGATAAAGATTGAAGATAAAGTAACCATCAATTTTGATATGATGATTGTGGTGAATGAAGTAAATTAGCGGCTTAATAAACTATCCAGCTTTTGCTGATACAATGCAAACTTGCTTAAATCATTATGCCCGCCATTTTTAATCGTAATAAATTCATCTTTTGATTTTAATAAGCTTCGTAATTGTTCAGCATTGCTGTAAGGTATTACTGCATCATCTGTACCATGAAAAATGGTAACCGGTAGTTGTACAAAAGGCAGGTATTCATAAACGGGAAATTGAATATCTACCATGGAAGCGGCAGGGTAAATCGGTAAATATGAAGAAGCGAGTGATGGCAAACTGTAATACGGCGTTTCTAATATCAACCGCTTGCCGCCAGCATGACTGGCGAGTTCTGTTGCAACACCTGTGCCTAATGATTTACCGTAAAAAATAATGTTATCCGCTGCAAATTCTTTTTCAGCCATTTTATACAAGAGCTGCGCATCACTGTAAAAGCGCTGTTCTGTTTGCGCTCCCGTTGATTTACCATAGCCGGGATAATCTATCATCCATACTTCATAACCGTGTTTGGTAAAAGCAGGAACAAACCGGGCATAATGACTGATGTTATCTTTATTACCATGAAAATACAACACCACGCCCCTGCTGTTCAATGTATCCTGCGGATAAAATTCTACAATACTTAATTGTTCTTTTTCATTAAGTCTGATAAGAATATCTCTGTGCGGTTCTTTAAAATTGTATTGATAATCGGGTGGTAAAGGTGTGGCCTGAAAAAATAATTTTTTTTGAAAGGTCCACAGTAATATTCCAATGAGTGCATACAAAAACAGCATCACCCTGGCTGCATTCACAATAGCTTTGGTCACAGGTTTGTGGCGACTCATATTTTCAAAATATCTCTGATAAAGTTGTGATACTCAGGAAAGGAAGGAAGGTTGTTATGCCCGCCTCCGTCAATCCGGATCAAAGTTATGCGGCGTGGATTAATTTGTTGCAACCGTTCGCTTTGTTTCAATGGAATTAACCAATCTTTTGTACCGTGAATAATATAAGTATGGCACTTAACACCTGCAATCCATTTATCAGTTCGTAAATGATAACGCAGCACCCACTTCATGGGCAGAAAAGGCAGAAAACGCTCAGCCGCTTTTTTAAAACTGAAATAGGGGGCATCTAAAATCAGATAACGTGGATGATTATCACTTGCCAGCTTGGTTGCAAAACCACTGCCCATACTCCGGCCATATACAATGATATGGTCTTCTGGAAATTTTACAAGCATTTCATCATACACATACTGCATATCATTGAGCATGGCTTTTTCACTCCGCTTGCCGATGCTTTTACCAAAGCCACGGTAATCTACCAGCAGCACATCATATCCAAACCGGTAAAAATCTTTGGCATACTTGCCCCAGCCTTTAATACTTCGGGTATTACCATGAAAATAAATAATGAGCCCATGCGGATTTTTAACATGGAAATGAATACCGCTGATGCTCACGCCTGCTTCAGGCTGAAAACTTACTTCTTTAAAAGGCGCATCGTATTTAAACTCAAAATCCTGTTTTAATTTCTCAGGTTTGAAAATAAATTTCTCCTGTATGAGGTACGCCACTCCCATGATGATGAGGTAACCGATGATGATATAGATGATGGTGGGAGACAAGGAGTTGTTTTGAGTTTATGGTTTATGGTTTGTTGTTTATAGTTAAGTAAAACTGAGAGAATCATTAAATGTAAGCGAAAAAATGCAATGAAGAGAAATGCAGATGCGCTGATGTGTGCGACGCAAGGAACGATGCCATAAGCACTTGGATTGTTCCCGAAAATATAATTTGAAATTCTTAAACTGGGACTCATCCCCTACCCTTCTCTGCAAGCAGAGAATGGAGCGTGCAGCCTCCGATTATTTTTTGAGTTCGTTTATACAACTGCATATTTGAATGTTGCCAAAAAAAAACCGTCAGACGAGGGCGTAAGACGGGAATCTTTAATTCTTTAAATTTCCTAATCTTCAAATACTATTCCTCCTCATCCGGCGGATAAATCCGTTTCAACTTTAATGAACTGATGGGTGCTACTATCAGCGGAAACTTTTCAACTGACACATTACTCATATCCAATCCAAAACCTTTTTCTTCACTGAGGCTTGCCTTTTTAATGGCAAAGTAAATACGCATAATAATACGTTCAAACAAGGGCAGCTCATTATCTTGGCTCAGGAATTTTTCCATTACCACAAATTGAAAATCACCCACTACATTGTTACGTTGTAAACTTTCATAACGACTGGTGATATTCACTTCTTTATTTGCCACCATATCTTCCACCACTTTGCGGAACATTAAATTGATGCGTGGCTGCATACGGAATCCCAATCTGAATTCTACACGAATTACTTCATTAGGTATAATCGTTTCCACTTCATACTCGCAGGTGTACGGGTCATCGAGTGTGTCTACATGCACAAACCAATAAATATCTGCACGTTTGGGTTTACGGTTGAGAATGGAGTAAATGATTTTATGTTCAATTTCTTTGGGATTATTGGCGCTGGTTAAATACACCAGATGCGTAGCATGTTTTGTAACCGTCATATCATTACTCAACTCCTGCAGCAATGGAAGATAATGGTCCAGCCGCACAAACTCCACATAACGGTTTTTGATTTTGCGGGCACGGTACCATACATACATCACCAGAAACATCACAAATCCGATGATTAGAGTAATATAACCACCATGTAAAAACTTATCCATGAGTGCTACCAAATAGCCAGATTCTATTGTTAGATATAAAACCAGAAACAACCATATTAAAGGTGAACTTATTCTGTGCAACACCAGATAGTTTGCAAATAAAACTGTGGTCATGAGCATGGTTACGATAATGGCCAAACCATAAGCTGCTTCCATGCTTGAAGATTCTTTAAAGTATAACACCACAAACACACATCCCAGAAACATAAAAAAATTCATGAAAGGAATAAACAACTGTCCACGTTCTTCACTCGGATAATTAATTTTCAGCCTTGGCCAGAGGTTTAAACGCATTGCTTCACTAATGAGTGTGAATGCCCCGGCAATCATGGCCTGGCTTGCAATGATAGTGGCGCTGGTAGCTATAAGTACACCTGTTATTACAAACCAGTTGGGCATTAAATCGTAAAATGCATGAAAACCTGTTTCAGCTTTAAATGCGGCGTCAATGGTTTTGCCTTTGTAATGTGCCAGCAGTGATGCACCCTGACCAAAGTAATTAATGAGTAAACAGATTTTTACATAGATCCATGAAATACGAATATTATCACGGCCGCAATGTCCTAAATCACTATACAATGCTTCTGCGCCTGTGGTACACAAAAATACTGCACCCAACAGCCAAAAGCCCTCGGGGTAAGTAGCCAAAAATTCTATAGCGTAATACGGGCTTAAGGCCTTAAAAATAGAAAGGTCATCTGTTACATGAAAAAAACCCAGCAGAGCCAGCATAGTAAACCAAACAAACATAACAGGCCCAAAAAACTTACCAATAGAACCTGTACCAAACTGCTGCATGAAAAAGAATATGGTAAGAATACTTAATACTATTATTACGATGGTATTCACATGCAACTCTCTGAAACTTGGTAACACTTTCAATCCCTCAATAGCTGAAGTAATAGAAATGGGCGGTGTAATAATACCATCAGCCAGTAATGAAGCGCCTCCAATCATAGCTGGAATCACAAGCCATTTTCTTCGCCTTCTTACCAATGCATACAATGCAAAAGTGCCCCCTTCACCCCTGTTATCAGCTTTTAAAACAAGCCAAACATACTTCAGCGTTGTTTGCAGTGTAATTGTCCAGATAATACAGGAGAGTGCACCAATAATCAAAAGGTCAGATACTTCTCTTCCGTTAACAATGGCATTAAAAACATAAAGCGGGGATGTTCCAATATCTCCGTAAATAATACCCAGTGCTATTAACAGGCCTGCACCTGTTATCTTTTGCGTGTGCTTTCCCACAACATATTTTTAAGTGAGGATACGACCAATCTTTGTTTGGTTGCTGTTTAACGGCATAAAGGTAGGTGTTGGAGGGAAATATTAAAAAAGTCTTTAGCCGATAGTTGTTAGGCGTTAGCCAGCGTACTATTGTTTGCTGTTATTGCTTAATTAGTAGTTTAAAAATCAAATGGACTAATAAATGCCGATTACAGGCTATCGGCTTGCTTCACTGCACCACAATAAACTCCCATCCCCATAACTCAAAAAGCGGAAGTCATGCTCCAGCGCATAGTCATATACTTTACGCCAGTTATCACCAATCAATGCTGCTACCAGCAATAACAATGTAGAATTGGGTTGATGAAAATTGGTAATGAGTGCATCTGCAATTTTAGGTTTGTAACCGGGTGCTACTAATAACTGTGTGTGGCAAACAAGCTGCTCCTGCTCCCGGTCATTCATCCAGCCGATGAGTGCCTGCAGGGATTGCTCTGTTGAAATCTTTTCAGCATTCAGCTCATAGGCATCCCATTGCTCTACTTCCAGTTCATCGATGGAGGCATCTGGATTTAAGAACGCTTTCACTCCCATCCAGTACAAACTTTCTAAAGTACGTAACGATGTTGTTCCTACGGGTATCACATCTTCCGGATGATAGTTGAGGATATTTTCAATGGAAGATTTATTTACCTGAATCCACTCTTTGTGCATTTCATGGTCTTTCATGGTTTCACTTTTCACGGGTTTAAAAGTACCGGCACCAACATGAAGTGTTACCTGCTCCATCAACACTCCGTTTGTTGTAAGCTCCTGCAACAGCTGCGGTGTAAAATGCAAACCTGCTGTGGGAGCCGCTACACTGCCTTCATGTTTAGCATACACTGTTTGGTAGCGATCGTAATCTGTTTTCTCTGCATCACGATGCAGATAAGGAGGTAATGGAATTACACCGGCGTAATGCAGCAACTCACCAAATGCATAATCATCATGCCATGTAAATTCAATCACAAAACAATCCGGCAGTCGTTCTTTGATTTGTGCAAAAAGATGAATGGTAGTACCATCGGCTTCAATCTTTTTTTCCAGTACAGGTTCTTTCCATTTGCTGGCGCCGCCTATCATACAATTCCACTGCACTTTGCCTTTGCTCATCATGGCCTGTGTTACTTCACTGTTATGCGCAGGCTCCAGACAAAAAATTTCAATAACACCGCCAGTAGGTTTTTGAAAGAAGATGCGTGCTTCTATCACTTTGGTATTGTTAAACAACAGCAATGTTTTACGGGTAAATTGCTCGGCAATATTCCTGTACGTTGTTTCAGTGATTGTTCCGTTTTTATAAATTAGCAGTTTACTCAGGTCACGTTCTGCCAACGGGTATTTTGCAATGCGTTCATCAGGTAAGTTGTATGTGTAATTTTTAATTTCTATTTCGGATGGATGCTGCATGCTGCGAATGTCGTTCATTGCCTTCAATTTGCAGTATTACAACCAAGGGGCTGTGAAGGTTGTGTGAAAAATGGAAACTGAGTTGATGAAGTTGAAATAATTGATAAACACATTTATGGAACCAGCTGATGTGCATACGAGGGAGCGGAGTTGTGTCACTCACTTGTACTTTTAGTTTTTCATAGCATCATCAACTCAACGAACTGCCCCATTCCAATCTATAAATTCCATCTCTGCCTTTTAAACAGGTAAATAAAAAATTGGTGATATAAGGAACATTCAACTGCTCATCGTTCATAATCATTTCAACTGTGCCGCCTGCATAAAGATCATTGGTAGAGGTTTCTACAGGTTGCCAGTTACCTGTGCGCCTACTGGTGCCATAACCTAAATCAGGATGCGTATATGCCAATCGTTCTACTAGATTGAAGATAAACTCGGGCTGGTCCAGACGGGTAATAATGGTGAGTAAGGATTTCATGCTGTTTCAGTTTTCTTTATATACTCCTGAGATGCCGTTTGTTAACTTATGTGTGTTAGAGAAATGTTATTTGAAAGAAAACAAAAAACCACAAAGACACTTAGGCACGAAGAATTTTACTGCTGAACCATCCGCACACAAAGGTTTTTTGTACTTTTTTTTACACGGTCAGACCGCTTTGCGGGCCGACCGTGTAAAAAAATCCCTCTGAAAAATCAGAGGGATGACACAACTAATAAACTCAACTTCGCAGAGAAAAAACAAAGGCATTTTCATGGTTACATACTTAATCCGGTTTCTTACCATCTAAAAAAGTATTAATAGAACTGATTTCACCTTTACTATTATCATCTGCCTGCACTGTGTAATTGCTGTAAAAGTTTTCAGCAGGGGAAATGGTGTTATACAATTCCAGATTACGACGCAGATAAGCAGGCACATTTTCAAACTCACTGTTGGGTTCAGCAGAGTTGATATTGAATGAAAGATTACGCAGTTTCTGCAAACGTTCTGCTGCTTTCTTCCGCTGCTCCTGTGCTTCATCATACACAGGTGGTTCTTCATTTACAGGCAACTGAAATTTTTGTTTAGTTTCTTCTTCCACCTGTCTGTTTGATTTTTCTACCAACTGCATTTCAAAACTTTCTTCCTCTTCCTTCACAAACTGTATCTGCACAGGTATTTCTTTTTTCTCTTCCTGTTTGGGTACATCCTGTTGCACAGGTTTTACCTCAGGTACCGCTTCGTGCTGCGCATCAGCATAAATCATAGAAGGTTTCTGTAAAAATCCAGTTGATGGCTTGCTCACGGGGGTTTCTGTTGAAGTCATTACCGGTTTACCCATTGGCTCCACCTCACGCATAATGATTTCTTCTTTCTTTACTTCAGTGATGGGGGTAACTGCTTCAACAGGTTTTGTTGCTGCTACAGGTTGTTGAACAGGTTTAACAACCGGATCCAGCACAAACTCAATCCGTGTTGTTTCAACAACAGGCTGTGGTTTTACTTCTTCCTGCATTTTTACTTCTTCAACAATTACAGGAGCTATCGGGTCTTTTACTTCTTCTTTAAACAATACCGGTTGCACTGTTTCTTTCTTTACTTCAGGTTCACCCAGTACCAATACAATCTTTTCATCTTTTGGTTTCACTTCTTCTTTTACTACCGGTTTTTTATCAAACGGATTTTTTTGTTCAAAGCCGGTTGCGATAAGCGTAATACCAATTTCATTACCCAAAGCCGGGTCATAACCCAAACCAAGAATCACATCGGTATCTTCTCCGGCCTGACTCAATAAATAATTTTGTATCACTTCTACCTCATCCATGGTAAACTCATGTTCACCTTCTGCACTGTTGATGTTGATAAGAATCCATTTTGCACCACGTATATCATTATCATTCAAAAGTGGTGAATTCAATGCTTGCTCAATGGCAAGTTGTGCACGGTTTTCACCACCGGCACTTGCATTACCCAAAATGGCAACACCGCCATTCTTCATCACGGTGCATACATCCGCAAAGTCCACATTGATTTGCCCGGTGCTGTTAATTACATCCGTAATACATTTAGCAGCAGTAGCGAGTACATTGTCTGCTTTTGAAAATGCTTCTTTCATTTTCAAATTACCAAACTGGTGACGCAGTTTATCATTGCTGATAACAAGCAGCGTATCTACATATTCTTTCAGGCGATTGATACCATCTTCAGCTTGTGCAATACGTTTCTTTCCTTCATAACCAAAAGGCGTGGTAACAATTCCAACCGTGAGGATGCCGAGGTCTTTACAGATTTTTGCAATGATAGGTGCACCACCTGTACCGGTTCCACCGCCCATACCTGCAGTGATAAACGCCATCTTGGTATTGACTTCCAATATGCGTTTGATTTCTTCCAGACTTTCCTCAGTTGCCTGGCGTCCGATTTCAGGATTGGCACCCGCACCCAATCCCTGTGTTAAGTGCGGCCCTAATTGTACTTTATTGGGCACAGCACTCAATGCAATGGCCTGTGCATCTGTATTGCAAATGATAAAGTTTACACCATCTTTAATTTGAGAGTGCATGTGATTTACAGCGTTGCTACCACCGCCACCCACACCAATTACTTTGATGATGGATGATTTTTCCTTTGGCAAATCAAAATGTATCATAATGTTCGTTTAATGAAGCGGCCCCCTCTAACTCCCCCCGAGGGGGAGGATTGGTGACCTATTATTTAATCGGGTTGTAAGTTTTAAAAGAGCTTAATGCTTTTACTAATGACTAATTACTATCGGCTAACGCCTTTAGAATTTCTTATCCTCCTCTTCATGAAACAAGTCAATCAGCCCGTCTTTAATGCTGTCCATAAATCCTTTGAGGCTTTTGCGCTTTTTGATTTGTATCTGATGTGTATCCGTCGGTTCATCGTAAGTAGTTACAACTTCAGCTGTAGGTTCTTCCACTATCACACCTTTTAATTTATTCTGTGTGTTTTCAAACACGTTGTAACCTTTTAATATAAGACCGATACAAGTTGAATACATCGGTTTGGCCAGTTCATCAATATGACCTGCAGCTAAATGCTCATTAGGATAACCGATGCGGGCATTCAAGCCAGTAACATATTCAGTTAGCTGAATCAAGTGTTTTAATTGTGAACCACCACCTGTTAATACGATTCCACCATTCAACAAGCGGTTATCCAAACCCACCTGCTTTAAATGATACGCCACAAAATCCATGATTTCACTCATGCGTGCCTGGATGATGTTTGCCAGATTCTTTACACTAATTTCTTTTGGCTGCATACCACGGATACCGGGAATAGTAATGAACGCATTTGTCTTTGCTTCATCAGCGAGTGCACTTCCAAACTGCACTTTCATTTGCTCAGCCTGTGTACGCAACACACCAAGACCCATCTTAATATCATTGGTAATGTTTTCTCCACCAAATGGAATCACTGCTGTGTGTTTTAAAATACCTTCATAAAACACAGCAAGGTCAGTCGTACCACCACCAATATCTACAATGGCAACACCTGCTTCCAGGTCATGCTCACACATAACAGCTGCAGCGGATGCAAGCGGTTGCAACACGAGGTCTTTTGTTTTTAAATTACTTTTTTCTACACTGCGGTTGATATTGCGGATGGCATTTTTATCACCTGTGATGATATGAAAATTCGCTCCCACTTTTACACCGCTGTATCCAATAGGATTGGGAATGTTTTGAAAGTTATCAACGGTAAACTCCTGCGGAATTACATCAATAATCTGGTCGCCTGCAGGAATGTAGGTTTTGTACTGGTCGCTGATGAGTTGGTCGATTTCCTTTTGTGAAATTTCTTCATCAGTTAATTGCCTTACAATATCACCACGTGTTTGCAGTGATTTGATGTGATGCCCTGCAATACCCACATAGACTTCATTAATTTCCAGGTTGGGATTGCTGGCATAACAATTTTGCAAAGCCTGTTCAATGGCTTTGATGGTTTGGTCGATGTTGAGCACCATACCATGTTGTACACCATTGGAATTAGCCCGACCAAAGCCGAGGATTTCCAATTTGCCGAATTCATTTTTACGGCCTGCAATGGCTGCAATTTTGGTAGTACCAATGTCCAAACCCACAATGATGGGATTGTTGTTTACGGTAGTGGTTCCGTTTGGCATTTCCGTTGTCATAGTTGTATTGAGTTTTAGTTGTGTGTTGAAAAATGTTTGTTTATTGTTGTTGTTTATTTTTTTGTCATCGTTGCTACTACTATCGGGCTTATGTTGTGTCACTCACTTCATCGTTCAGCAATTCTATTCAACAACCCACCCCAACTCATCATCTTCATTGTTTGAGTCTCTGCTGCCCCCGTCCGAATGGTTCATCCAGGCGGGCCTCCAGGGAGGGGATAAACAGCTTGCTCTTCATTTTTTACTTTTAACTTTTTACTTCTTCCTTGTTTCTTGCCATTTGGCTCTTGGTTCTTTTCCTTTCATAGGGGTTGGTTCTCTTATGGCTTCTGTTGATTTTTCTTCTCCATTACTGCTTTGGGTTTTGGAGCATTCTGTTTCTTTACTTCATTCAATACATTTTCTTCATCAGTCTTTGGTTTTGCTTTTACAGGGGTTGGATTCTGGTTCTTCACCGGCATTGTTGAAGGATTGGATTGGGTTTTCACAGGAACAGGTGCTGGGTTTTGGGTCTTGGTTTTAGAGGTAATCCCAACTATTGAATCTTTTTTTATAATAGCAAGCGATGTGTCTTTTGCTATCTGCAAACTGTCAATCACATTGCTGATGCGTATGCTGTCCTTAGTAGCAAGTGCAAAACTTTTGAACAAACTGGCACTATCTCTTCTCACAGCTACAAGCTGCTTATCATAACGCACATCCAGGTTACTGTAGTAATTCCAACCTGTTTTATTCATGATTTGCTTATAGAACAATAACAGGCGGTTAAACTTTGCCTCCACATTGGTACCATCTCCAAACTGAATGGCATGTTGTCCCAGTTTGGGAATCATTTCCATTTCATAATTATTGATGTTTACCTGCTCCACCTGCGCCATCCAGAAATCATGATTCAACAAATACAAACCCACTTCTTTTATTTGCTGCAACAGCACACTGTCTTTACCGATGAGTGGTTTTGTAATCTGCGGAAAAGAAGTAAACACCGGCACACGTGCCACCTGGTCATTGGTTGTGGGTAATTGCTCACCTAAATCATCCACATAAAATGTTTCACCGCTCACAGCAAACACACGGGCCACAGGTTTACGCTCTGTAATATCTACATGCAGCACATCATTATTATCAAAGAACAATTCTGCATTACGAATCCATAAATTCTTTTCAAGAATGGATTCCAGTTGCTGCAGGTCAAAAGTTTTCAGCAGTTGCCCTTTCAGCTGCTCAGGCGCACCACCTGAAATGGTGTTGAGAATATTTTTTTCGCTGATGTATCGCACACCTTCCACACTCTTTACATTCACTACTACATCAGTGCACACCTTTTCTGCCTGTTGACGGGTAGCTGCAATGAGCAACACTACAGCACCACTTGCCACCAGCGACCAGATAACCGTTGCAATAACCCGTTTTACTATTTTCTTATTGATTGCCACTTATTTTAAAATCAATTCTTTTAATTCATTCAACATTGCATCAATATCACCTGCACCTGCGGTAATGAACACCACGCCGCCCTTGTTGGTGCTATCACCAACAAGTTTCTGCAGGCTACTTTTTAGTTGCTCCTTACTCATCACCTGCTTATCTTTTAACTTCATTCTGTCCAAAATCATTTCACTGCTTACTCCTTCAATTGGTAATTCTCTTGCAGGATAAATGGGTAAAAGAATTACTTCATCAGCCGTATCCAGCACTTCGGCAAATCCATCTGCCAAATCTCTGGTGCGTGTAAAGAGATGCGGCTGAAACACCAAAACAAATTTCCTGTTATCAAACAAACTTCTTGCACCTGTTATCAAAGACCTTAACTCTTCCGGATGATGTGCATAATCATCAATCATCACTACATCAGATTCACCGGGCGCAATCACATATTCAAATCTTCGTTTCACCCCTTTAAATGCAGCTACCGCCTCTCTGATTTTTACATCATCAATTTTTAATATGTGCGCCACAGCAATAGCAGCCAATGCATTTTCAATATTGTGCAGTCCACCGATGTTCAATCGCACATCTTTGAGCAACCAATCTTTTACCACCACATCAAACAAATACGTTCCATTTTCTACTTTTAGATTTGTTGCATACACATCAGCATTTACATCATTCAAATGATAAGTGATATGATGTGTTGCTTTTAAATCATTCGTCCGCTTCAATCCATACTTGCTGATGAGCCATCCACCTTCTTTGATTTTTGCAGTGAACTCAATGAACGCTTCTTCCATGACTTCAGCAGTACCGTAAATATCCAGATGGTCTGCATCCAAAGCGGTTATCACTGCAATATCAGGACTCAACTTGTGAAAGGAGCGGTCGTACTCATCTGCTTCCACTACACATACATTGTTATCACTTGCCCAAAAGTTGCTGTTATAATTCACTGCAATGCCTCCGAGAAAAGCATTGCATCCGTAACCGCTGTGCCGCAACAAATGACCTGTGATGGTGCTGATGGTTGTTTTCCCATGTGTACCTGCCACACATATATTCAAAGAACTTTGCGTTATAATCTGCAATACATCACTTCGTTTTACAACACTGTATCCGTTCTGTAAATAGTACTGATACTCTTTGTGCTCTTTCGGAATAGCAGGTGTGTACACCACTAACTGCACATCTTTAGGAATACGCTCCACATCTTCTTTATAATGAACTTCAATTCCTTCCGCTTCCAACTGTGATGTGAGCGGAGTTACTGTTTTATCATAACCACTCACTTTCACTCCTTTTTCATTGAAGAATCGTGCAATAGCGCTCATACCTATTCCGCCGATTCCAATGAAATAAACACTCTTTATATCTTTCAACTCTATCATTAGTTCACAAGGTCTGACGCCCTCGTCTGACCGACTTAATTCTTTTCTTTTTATCCCGTCAGACGAGGGCGTCAGACGGGGCGTGCTTCTTTTTACTTAGTTTATCAATTTTAAAACTTCAGTTGCCACTTTTATATCAGCATCGCTTATACCTAACGGTTTTATATTATCTCTCAATTCATTTTGTTTCGCTTCATCTTTTGCAAGAGAGATGACAGTACTTACTAATTTTTCTTTTGCTTCACTATCTTTTACCATCAATGCTGCGTTTTTATTTACCAGGTGCATCGCATTCACCGTTTGATGGTCTTCTGCCGCATGCGGATAAGGAACAAATACAGCAGGCTTTGCTACCAGACAGATTTCAGCAATAGCCATTGCACCTGCTCTTGAAATCACCACATCTGCTGCTGCATAAGCTTTTTCCATTTGAGTGATGAAATCATTCACCCATACATTACTTCTGCCTCCACTTCTTGCTTTACCCTGTGCTGCATAAGGTTTGCCTGTTTGCCAAATGAGCTGCAGGTTGTTTTGTGCAAAGGCATCAATACCTGCATCAATCGCTTCATTCATACTTTTTGCACCCAAACTTCCGCCAACTACCAGCACTGTCTTTTTATCTGCACTTAATCCAAAGAACTTCACTGCTTCATCTTTTGTTACACTTGTAGCTGTAATAGCAGAGCGAACAGGGTTGCCGGTAATCATCAACTTTTCTTTTGGAAAAAACTTTTCCATCCCGTCACTGGCTACAAAAATTTTTGTTGCTTTCTTTCCCAGCAAAATGTTTGACTTACCAGCAAACGAATTGCTTTCATGAATAAATGTGGCAATGCCCTTGCTTTGTGCAAACCGCAGTACGGGAAAACTGGAATAGCCGCCCACTCCTATTACTGCATCTGGTTTGAATTCGTTAATGATTCTTCTCACCTGCAAAAAACTCTTTACCAGCTTTAACGGCAAACCGATATTTTTTATCAAAGAACTTCTGTTAAAACCTGCGATATCCAACCCGTTTATTTCATAACCGGCCTGCGGCACTTTCTCCATTTCCATTTTTCCCTTGGCACCAACAAACAAAATCTGTGCTTCGGGTTGTAAGTTTTTGATGGCATTGGCAATAGCGATGGCGGGAAAAATATGACCGCCGGTGCCGCCTCCTGCTAAAATCACTTTCACACTCATGCCACTACTTCTTTTGTTTGTTTTGAATCCCCCTCACTCTCTTCAACATTTCGTGCTACACTTAATATGATACCAATTGCCAAACAGGTAAACAGAAAACTACTGCCGCCCATACTCACCAGGGGAAGTGTTACACCCGTAACCGGAAACAATCCCACATTCACTGCCATATTCGTCATGGCCTGTATTACCAATGTAAAGCTCAACGCCAATGCCAGGAAGGCACCGAAGGCAAACGGGCATCTTCTGAAAATGACAATGCTTCGAAACAAAAACACCATATAAATAAAGATGATGAACGCACCTCCTAACAATCCATACTCTTCAATGATGATGGAATAGATATAATCAGAATAAGGATGTGGTAAGAAATTCCGTTGTTCACTGTTACCCGGACCAAGACCTAACCAACCGCCTTTTGCAACAGCAATCTTTGCCTGCTGCACTTGATATGGAGCATCATCAGCCTTTGCATACATAAAATCCTGCACACGTTTTATCCATGTGGGCACACGGCCGCCGGCAAGTAATGCTGGCAACTCTTTCATCTTACCTTCCTGCTTATCATAGTAGGCAGATGCAATGCTGATTAAAATGATAACAGGAACAATTACTGCTGCTGCTACCAGTGCAATATGTTTAAAACTTACACGACCAATGAATAACAGCAACATGCTGGTCGCACCTGTGAGCAATGCAGTGGAAAGATTCGCAGGTGCAATAAATCCGCAAATGATAACGATGGGAATCATGAGCGGTACAAATCCTTTTTTGAAATCTTTAATCACTTCCTGTTTCTTGCTCAGCAACCGTGAGAGATACATAAAGAGCGCCAGCTTGGCAATATCTGATGTTTGAATGGTAAGATTAATGATTGGAAGTTTTATCCACCGGCTTCCTTCATTCAATCGCACACCAAACAATAAAGTATAAATCAACAATGCAATGGAGATGAAGAATAGTACTTTGGCCACTTTAGAATAAATGGTATAATTCACTCTGTGTGCAAAATAAACCACCGCAATTCCGATTGTGATAAATACAATCTGCTTAAACAAATACACAGCATTGTTGCCTTTGTACATTTTATAAGCTAATGAGTTGGTAGCACTATACACCACCAACAAGCTGATTAATGACAATACAATCACCAATGCCCATATTACTTTATCACCACGGGTTTTGTCTTTTAACCCGGAAGGAGACAATTGAGATGTTATGTTTGAAAACTGATTCAAGCTCTATTTAATATTATATTCTTTATCTTTTTTCTCTCAACCGCCGTCAGGGTTTGCAACCGCTGACGGGATTTCGTACTTCATATTTCGTACTTCGTACTTCTTTACAATTCTCTTACTGCTTTCTTAAACTGGTCGCCCCTGTCTTCATAGTTTTTGAACAAATCAAAACTGGCACAGGCAGGACTCAACAAAACCACATCACCTTTCTCTGCAAAATGGTAAGCAGCTTTTACAGCATCCTCTGCATTGGTAGTATTTACCATAAGAGCTACGGTATCACCAAATGCTTCATGAATTTTTCTATTGTCCAGACCGAGACACACAATCGCTTTTACTTTTTCTTTCACTAAATCTTTTAATACTTCATAATCATTTCCTTTATCTACACCACCCAGAATGAGAATAGTTGGTTTTTCCATACTCTCCAATGCAAACCACGTAGAGTTGATATTGGTAGCTTTGCTGTCATTGATGTACTCCACACCTTTTACAGTAGCTACATACTCCATGCGGTGTTCAAGGCTTTCAAATGTGGTAACAGCCTCACGAATCTTTTCTTTGCGGATACCGAGTGTAGCCGCTGCAATACCTGCTGCCATAGTGTTGTACTGGTTATGTTTGCCTTTAATTTTAAAATCATCCACGCTCATCGTTACTTTATCGTCGTTTACTGCAATCGTCATAGTGCCATCTTTTATGAAGGCGCCTTTTTGTGGTTCTTTGTTCATGGTAAAAGGGAGTGGGTTAGAATTTAGAGTTAGTTTATTCAGATATTTAACAGTTACAGGGTCATCAGCACAGTAGATGAATACATCACCGGCTGTTTGATTCTGTGTGATTTTAAATTTTGCTTTGATGTAGTTTTCAAATTTGTATTCATAGCGGTCGAGATGGTCTTCAGTAATATTGGTAAGCACAGCTATCTCTGCACGGAAATCTTTGATATCATCCAACTGAAAGCTGCTGATTTCGGCTACATAAATTTCTTTAGGGTCGAGTGCCACCTGCTTGGCAATACTGATGCCGATGTTTCCTACCAATGCACAATCCAAACCGGCATGTTTGCAGATATGATAGGTAAGTGATGTAACCGTTGTTTTACCATTACTGCCGGTTATACCTACAATCTTACTGTTGCCCTTATAGCGCCATGCCAGTTCAATTTCACTGATGACAGGAATTCCTTTTTTGCGAATGGCTTTCATTACCTCACTCTTTTCGGGAATACCGGGGCTCTTCATGATTTCATCCGCTGCAAGAATTGTCTCCATGGTATGACCGCTCTCTTCAAACTCAATTCCATGTTCTTTGAGTTCTTCTTTGTACACCTCTTTAATGGGCGCTCCATCGCTCACAAATACTTCATACCCCTGCTTCTTAGCAAGAATAGCAGCGCCTGTTCCGCTTTCGCCGCCGCCGAGTATGATGCACTTGTGTTTCATTCGCTTTTGTTCTTTGTTTCTTGTCTCTTTTTGTTTTGGTTTTTAACCTCTTTTACACTTCATCAGAATAAAAAAGGCTCTTCATTGGTATGGGTTAGTACATGTGTTTCACAGTTGGTTTTTTCATGGCATTCATAAGATGGATTCACATCTCCAAACCTTATGGTTTTTCAATCGTATCTTAACGGATTTTGAGTGTTACAATCGCAAATGCCACGCACAGGATGGTTACAATCCAGAAACGTGTTACAATTTTACTCTCATGAAATCCCTGTTTTTGATAATGATGATGCAAAGGGCTCATCAAAAAAATCCGTCGTCCTTCACCATACTTCCGCTTTGTATATTTGAAATAAGCCACCTGCAGGGTTACACTCAATGCCTCAACAAAAAACACGGCACATAAAATAGGAATCAACAATTCCTTTCTTACCAAAAATGCTAATGAAGCAATCACACCACCCAGCATCAAACTTCCTGTATCGCCCATGAATACCTGTGCAGGATATGAGTTGTACCAAAGAAAACCGATACATGCTCCAATCATCGCTGCGATGAAAATGGACAATTCACCAATGCCCGGTATGTAAAGAATGTTGAGATAGTCTGCCAGGCGAATATTACCGCTTGCATAAGCAAACACCCCTAATCCAATTCCGATAATTGCTGATACACCTGTTGCCAAACCATCAATACCATCTGTTAAGTTGGAGGCGTTGGAAACCGCAGTCACAATAAAAATTACAATGAGCACATACAGCAACCAGGTAATACCACGGATAGCAGCCGGCAATAATTTTGAATAATTAAATTCATGACTCTTTACAAACGGAATGGTAGTAACGGGTTCGTTTGCTTCAATCATCACTTTTTCTTTGCCATCCATCTTCACCACTTTTGTAACAGCTCCTTCAGGAACCTGCGTGCCTTTAAATTCCCTGAATGCTTTTACACTATTATTAAACATGAGTGTTGTGGCAACTGCCACACCTAATACTACCTGTCCTAAAATTTTAAACCAACCTGCGAGTCCATCACTATCTCCTTTTTTATAAGCAATACCTTTTTCCTGCGCAATACGTTTAGCTCTTATTTTTAAATAATCATCAATAAAACCAATCAATCCCATCCATATGGTAGCAAACAACATAAGCAGGATGTATACTTTACTCACATCAGCCAGCAGTAACGTAGGCACGATGATGCTTACAATGATGATGATGCCACCCATGGTGGGTGTTCCTTTCTTTTGCTGTTCACCTGCGAGTCCCAAATCACGAACGGTTTCACCTACCTGTTTTTTACGGAGATAATTAATAAGACGCTTGCCAAAAACTGTTGAAATCACCAATGAAAGAACCAACGCCAGCATCACACGGCTGGTGATGAACTGAAACAGATTGTCGCCCGGGAAATCTATCCCGATACTGTTGAGCCAATCGAATAAGTTCTTTAACATGGTTCCTGGTTTATTGTTTCTTGTTTTTTGTTTTGGTTAATTGTATACACTTGAAGCCTGTAGCTTACAACTTGCAACTTTCACCGCTCCAACAATTCAAACATTTCTTTCAACACCTTTTTATCATCAAAATCATATTTCACTCCTTTAATGTCCTGGTACTTTTCATGTCCTTTACCCGCAATGAGAATGATATCTTCATGATGTGCCAGTCTCACAGCGGTTTTAATCGCTTCTTTTCTATCAGCTATTGAAATATATTTTCTGCGTGCAGCACTGTTCAATCCTTCTTCCATATCAGCCAGAATTTCTAACGGGTCTTCTGTACGTGGATTATCACTGGTAAAAATCACTTTATCACTTAACTCACAAGCCACAGCTCCCATCACAGGTCGCTTGGTTTTATCTCTGTCGCCCCCACAACCCACTACGGTTATGATTTGCTCGTGACCTCTTCTTAATTTCTTAATGGTACTCAAAACATTTTGAAGAGCATCAGGCGTATGTGCATAATCCACAATACCGAGAACTAAATCTTTGGCTGAGATGATATAATCAAATCTTCCTTCAGCACCTGTAACACTGCTGAGTACCTGCAACACTTTTATTTTGTTTTCACCCAAACAAACAGCAGCGCCATACACAGCTAATAAATTGTAAGCATTGAATTCGCCAATCAAACGGAAATGCACTTCTTCATTATTCACCAGCATGTACAAACCTGTGAGTCCGTTTTCTAAAATCTTTCCTTTGAAATCAGAAATATTTTTTAAGCTGTAGTAATACTTTTTAGCTTTTGTATTCTGCAGCATCACTTCGCCCCGTTTATCATCATGATTGCTGATGGCAAAAGCTTCAGAGGTAAGTCCGTCAAAGAAGGCTTTCTTTACACGGATGTATTCATCAAATGTTTTATGATAATCCAGATGGTCATGAGTAATGTTGCTGAACAAGGCCCCTGTAAAATGAATTCCTGTAATGCGGTGCTGATGAATGGCATGACTGCTGCTTTCCATAAACACATGCGTACACTG
>CAYPBV010000029.1:0-11252 GCA_964409025.1 uncultured Chitinophagaceae bacterium
TCAACCAACTGGTGAATCAAGTATATGGTATTGAAAACAAAATTGAAAACCTGCATCATAACGAAGCTGCTGCAACACAACGTCTGGAAGATTTGGAAGCCCAGCTTGAAGAAATACATGAAAAGCAAAGTGCTTATAAAGATGAACTGGAAAAATACAATTCACAATTAGAAGTACTGGCAGATAAACTGGAAGGTGTAGAACAGGAGTTTATGGGTGCTGAGAAATTGTATAATGAAGCCAATCAGCAGTACAACGACTATAATTTGAATGTTACCCGCCAGCAAAGTAAAGTGGCAGCACTCAAACAGGAATTTGATTTCAAACAAAATCAACTGAATGATTTGCGGATGCAGGTGGAAAACAATTCCAATCAGCTAGGCGAAACAAGTTTACAGATAACCGAGAGCGCTCATGCATTGCAGGAAGTAGAAACCTTACTGGTGGAGTTGCTCCGTACAAAAGAAGAAGAAGAGTTAAAACTCAACACTGCAGACCAGGCCTATTATAACCTGCGTAACCTTTTGGGTGAAAAAGAAAGTGAACTGCGTCATTTGATTAAAGACAAAGAGCAGGTAGATCATTTGCTTAATGAAATAAAAGATAAGCTCAACGATCTGAAGCTGCAGCTTGCCGGAACAAAAGAACGTTTAAGTGTAGAGTTTAAGGTAAACCTGGAAGATGTAATGGATGAGCCACGTACAGGTGAAGAACCTGCGGATGAGTTACAGGCAAAGGTTGACCGCATGAAAAAACGTTTGGAAAATCTGGGCGAAGTAAACCCTACAGCTATTGAAGCATTTGAAGAAATGCGCAAGCGTTATGAATTTATTCTGGAACAAAAGAATGATTTAGTAAGTGCCAAGGAAAGTTTATTACAAACCATACAGGAAGTAGAAGCAAAAGCCAATCAGCGTTTTCTTGAAACCTTCAATAAGGTGCGTGAGAATTTCCAGAAAGTATTCAAGGCTTTGTTTACTGAAGAAGATACAGCAGATTTGATTCTTGAAACACCTGAAAATCTTGCTGAAACAAGTATTGATATTGTAGCCAAACCAAAAGGCAAACGCCCCAGCAGCATTACACAGTTGAGCGGTGGTGAAAAAACATTAACAGCTACTGCCATGCTGTTTGCCATTTATCTCATCAAGCCGGCACCGTTCTGTATATTGGATGAGGTAGATGCGCCGCTGGATGATGCCAACGTAGGTAAGTTCACCAACATGATCCGTCAGTTCAGTGAAAACTCACAGTTCATCATTGTTACACACAACAAGCAAACCATGAGTGCTGTGGATGTGATTTATGGTGTTACCATGCAGGAAGCGGGTGTGAGTAAACTGGTGCCCGTTGATTTTAGAAATCTCAACTAATCCTTCGCCATATAAAAGTAAAATCCCGCTGATGAGGCGGGATTTTTTAATTTGTACAGATTGATATGTTTTATCAGTTTTTATTAATATGTAGTGAACCCTGTCAATTAAATCTTTTCGGGTCGTAGGGTTTTATATCTACACTTGGCTTTTCACCATTGGCAATTTCACTCACTAATTTGCCCGTACCTGCACCCAAACTCAAGCCTACCATGGCATGACCTGTAGCTACAATTACATTCTCTTTTACTTTTCCTATATATGGCAAACCATCAGCACTGCAGGGCCGGTAACCATACCACACATCCTTTTGCTTTGGTAACGGAATTTTAAACTCAGGAAGAAACTGCTGCACGGCTTCCAGTATTCCAATAACACGATTCATGCGTGGAGGCTTGTTGGTACTGGTTATTTCCATAGTACCACCAAAACGGATTTTGTTTCCATCCATTGGCGTGATGGCCACCCGTCCTTCCTGAAGCACCGCCGGATAATTTAATTGAAACGGCGAATCTACCAATGTAACACTGTAACCACGGCCCGGCATCAATAATAAATCATGACCCACCATTTTTGCTACTTCCCTGCTCCAGGCCCCGGTAGCCATTACCACTACATCAGCATCATATATATTCTTATTGGTTTTTACTTTTTGCACTTTGCCATTCTGCATTTCAAAACCCGTGAGCTCTTCACCACCAATCATCGTTACTTTTTTTTGCTGCAACAATGTTTTCATACTCTGCATTAATTTTTGCGGATACAGATGCGCATCACACTTAAAATACAAAGCCCCTTTTATATTGAGCTTTGCATGCGGCTCCATAGCCTGCACCTGTTCCTTTGTGAGCATCTCTGCTTCCAATCCTAACTTTCGTGCATCTTCAGCTATATGATGTGAATGTTCTTCTTTAGCTGCTGTTTGATAATACTCTAATAATCCTTTATGCTCATAAGCCATTTCAAAGCCGGGCAATTTACCTAACGCTTCATAACAATGCTGGGAAAACAACGCTATATCACGCAACGGAATTTCTGACTGTTGCAGATGTTCTTTGGTAGCCACCTTCATAAACTTCAAACCCCATGAAATGAGTGACCAACTCAAACGTGGCTCCACATAAAATGCACTTCTTGGATTCCACATCAACTTCAATCCCTGTTGCACAATACCCGGTGATGCCAAAGGAATAAAATGACTGGGACACACATAACCAGCATTGCCATAAGAAGCATTGTCCTGAAAGTTGTGTTTATCAATAACTGTAACATCCCAGCCGCTCTGTTGCAAATAATGTGCTGAACTCAAACCCATAATTCCACCGCCAATAACGATTGCTTTCATGTGATTATTTTCTATTTTTTTATTTGCCACATGTTATTCACTATAAATTTTCATCGACAGTTGAAATAATATCTCGAAAATTTTATAGCTCATTTCATAATTATTCCATATTTAAAATCATGCCTTCCATTGCAATGTTAAATCCTTTTTGCCGAACCTCTTTGGCAGCAACACTGTTTATTTTCAACAATGGATTGGTATGATTAAAATGAATAAAATAAACCTTTTGTTTTGCAGCAGTACTGAGGTTTTTAAATAATTCCATACTTTCTGATACGAATGGATGTGGTACTTCGCTCATGTTGCGGTTTGGCAGTTCACCATCTTTATAAAACGTGGCATCCAGCAAGGCATAATCTACCTGTTGAATCAATTCAATAATGTTTCTGTTCCATTTCCCCCACTTATCAATATCAGGAATGAACAGGAGCTTTTTGTTTTTCGTTTCAATGATAAAACCTGCTGTTTCAGAAAACTCGTCACGGTGCGGCACTTGTAATGCAGTAACTTTTATGTTATTAAATAAATTAAGCGTGCTATCCGCAGCAAATGAATTTAACTCAATATTCTTTAATGTTACTAACTGACTCCAAGGTCCGTTCCCTCTTAAAAAAGTATCCATCTTAGGCAATACATAAACAGGTATATTTTTGGTATTCATCACTTCCTTACCAAAATACATCAGCCCGGTGTAATGACCGATATGTGCATGCGTAATAAAAACAGCTGAAGGTTGGTCTATGTCTTTTAATAAAGAATTTTTAACCTCATTAATTTGATGCGTGATATCAGGTGTAGCTTCAAATAAAATATACTCACTTGTATTTCTATCAATTAGTGCCAGTGAAACCACATGCTTCTTTGTTTCTTTACCTTCCTGTACTGCTTTACAACATTCGCTACTGCATCCTATTTGCGGATAACCTGCATCCTGTGCTACACCAAGAACTTTTATAAACAGGTTTGCATCTGTTTCCTTTCGTTGATTACAGGAAACAAATAACAACAAAACAATAAAATATCTTACCTGAATCATAGTACCTGAAACCCAAACGCATAAGGGTCATCTTCTTTATCAATTGAAATTGTATTGTATCCGTAAATCTTTGCCCAGCCTTCCACGCTTGGACGAATGGCTTTGTAATCATTCAACATCAACTCTTCTTCAATCCGTCCGATGAACTTACTGCCGATGATGCTTTCATGCACAAACGCATTTCCTTTCTTCAATTTCCCTTTCGCATACCATTGTGCTATGCGTGCACTGGTACCCGTACCACAGGGGCTGCGGTCAATCGCTTTGTCGCCATAAAACACAGCATTGCGTGCCGTGGACGTTTTATCTAATACTGCTCCCGTCCATAATATGTGTGAACAGCCATTGATGGTTGCATCCTGCGGATGAATGAACTCATAGTTTGCATTAATGTTCTTTCTTAAATCTCTTGCCCATGCAATCAATTTATCTGCCGCATAATGTTGCAGGCCTTTAAAATTCTTTTGTACATCTACAATGGCATAAAAATTTCCACCATAAGCAACATCAACAATCAGTTCACCCAATTCAGGGCATTGCACTTTCAATTCTGCTGAATGTAAAAAAGCAGGAACGTTTTTCAATTTCACGCTTTTCACTTTCGACTTTTCACTTATGTATTCTATCTCCACCAAACCTGCCGGTGCTTCCATACGGATAATGCCGGGAGTTTTAGGCACTATCAATCCTTCTTCTACAGCAATGGTAATAGTTCCAATTGTTCCATGCCCGCACATAGGAAGGCATCCGCTTGTTTCAATAAACAATACAGCCACATCGTTGGATGTATCATGCGGCGGATATAAAATACTACCGCTCATCATATCATGACCACGTGGTTCAAACATGAGGCCTTTACGTATCCAGTCATATTCTTTTAAAAAGTGTTGCCGCTTTTCACTCATGTTCATCCCTTCCAGTTCAGGGGCACCATCTGCAACTACTCGAACAGGATTGCCACAGGTATGTGCATCAATGCAATGAAATACCCAACCGCCAAACCTGCTGAGTGATGCGTTGGGATATTGTTTGGTGATGGGTTTTGTTTTCATTTTATTTCAACATCGTTAAATCATCCAGCACATACACACCTCTTCCATATGTACCGATCACCAGTTTTTTATCTCTGGGATGAATAAATAAATCATTAACTGAAACAGAAGCGGGCATGTTTCCATTGATAGCAATCCATTTCTTTCCGCCATCTTTACTCATATACACTCCAAAATCAGTTCCACAAAATAGTGTATTAGCATAATCAGGATGTTCAGCAATAACATTGGCGGGAGAAGATGGCAGATTAGACGAAATACTCCTCCATGTAACACCATAATCTTCACTCACAAAAAGATAAGGAAGGTGATTATCTGCACGGCGATCGTTCAACACTACATACACACGTGATGGTTTGAACTTAGAGTTTACGATTTTAATGATATGCTTATTTGCAGGCAACCCTTTCGTAATTTCCTTCCAATAAGCGCCATCATTCATGGTTAACCAAAGGCGTCCATCATCAGTACCAGCAAAAATAATTCCTGCTTTATTTCCTTCTTCAATAGCAGTAATTGCCTGGTAATAAATTAAATAGGGATACACACCCATTTTGTTTTTATCATTGTAAGACAAATCCTCACTTATACGCTTCCAGTTTTCACCACCGTTTTCTGTTTTATAAACATGTTGCAATCCATGATAAACAACATTGGTATTGAACTTACTCATTAATGTTCCTGCAAGCCACTCACCACGTAAGGAATCAATTCTTCCCACATCAAACAAATTAAAACGTTTTACACCTTCTCTTCTTCCTTTGTTCATGTCCGTTTTCATGAGCCTGCCGTAGAAAGAAGATGAGTAAACAAGATGAGGACTATCAGGATGTACTTGTATTTGTGTGCCTTCACCGCCGGGTGCCATACGCCATGGCCGCAATGTTGTATCAGCTTTTAACCCAAATGTGTTCATCACATTACCACTCATGGTTCCTTCATCCTGTACGGAGCCAAAGATGTTGAATGGCTGCTTCATATCATAAGCAACAGTATAAAATTGAGTGGTAGGAATTTTATTAAAAAAGTTTTTCCATTTTATACCGCCATTGTACGTAAGGGTAACACCCCCATCATTTCCTACAATCATACGGTCGGGATTTTGTGGATCAATCCACAGGGCGTGATTATCACCATGCGTCCAGTCTCCTGTTGTATCAGTAGGCTCCCACACTTTCCATGTTTTACCTGCATCTTCACTAATGGCTTTGTTTACTCCAAATGCATAAATGCGGTTTTCATTTTTCGGATGCACACGTATTTGACTGAACACCCATCCATAGGTACCTGAAAAAGGCGTAAAGAAATCATGCACCTCTCCCATTTTTTCCCAGCTTTCGCCTTTGTTGCTGCTGCGATAAATGGCCCCGCCAATAACTACTTTCTGTACTTTGCGCTCATAGGAGTCATATTCATTTTCTTTAGGTTCACGTTTGATGTGGTGATCATCCACAAATGCGTACAACACATTTGGATTTGATAAACTTACTGCCAGTCCAATACGGCCTGTCAATTTTGTATCGGGCAATCCGTTTACAATCTTTTTCCATGTTTTGCCACCATCCGTTGTTTTGTAAACATAATCTCCATCTTCGGGCATGGGGTCGCTCCAGCGTTTACGGATGCGGTTCCACATACTTGCGTATAAGGTGTTTGGATCAGAAGGATCCATCACCAAATCAATACATCCGCTTTTTTCACTTTCAAACAGAATATTTTTCCACGTTTTACCTCCATCCGTTGTGAGGTATACGCCACGGTCTTTAGTATACGTCCATTCATTACCACTTGCCGCCACATATACCATATTTGGATTGGTTGGGTGAATTAATACTCTGGCAATGGTTCCTGTATTTTCCAGGCCGATGTGCTGAAATGATGTACCGCCATCCGTTGTTTTATACATACCAATGCCCGGCAATGATGCACGGAGAATATTGGCCTCACCTGTACCTACATACATAACCTGAGGATTGCTGAGTGATACGGCTATATTGCCGATGGACTGTGTAGCTTCTTTATCAAACAAAGGTTTCCAGTTTTCACCGCCATCTTCTGTTTTCCATAAGCCACCGGTAGCGAAAGCGGCATAATACACATTGGGATTGCCGGGTATGCCATACACATCTGTGCAACGACCGCTCCTGTTATCAGGCCCGGTTAACCGCCACTGAATATTTTTGTAAGGAGAAGATTGAAGCAGTTGCTGCTGTTGTTTAAATGCTGCAATTTTTTGAGCACCTATTGTTTGAGCTGAAGCAAATCCACTGTAAAAAAGAAATAAAAAAAAGAAATACCGCTTCATGACAAGTTGATTAATTTTGAGTTGATATCTGCTGAATAATTTTTGATTGTTTTAACTATCATTATTCTCAAATGGAAACTTACGGAAAAATTTTGTTGATTGCCATGCCTGCCTTTCTTATTCTGGTGCTGGGCGAAAAATTATATGGTGTTTTAAAAGGTAAAGACACAGTACGGAATCTGGATATGGTGAGCAGCCTCAGCAGCGGTGTTACTAATGTAACCAAAGATGTGCTGGGGCTGAGTATTGCAATCATCAATTATGAGTGGCTGGTGAATAAACTGGCTATTGTACATGTACAAAATAATGCACTCACTTACTTCATTGCATTCATAGCATTAGACTTTGCGGGCTACTGGGTGCACCGCATTGCACATGAATATAATTTTTTCTGGAACAATCACATCATCCATCACAGCAGTGAAGAGTTTAACCTGGCCTGCGCCTTACGTCAAAGCATTTCAAGCATCGTAAAAATTTTCGCCATCTTCTTATTACCAGCAGCCGTGCTGGGTGTGCCTGGCCCAGTGATTGCTGTGGTAGCACCGCTGCATTTGTTTGCACAATTCTGGTATCATACTCAGCATATTGGCAGAATGGGATTTCTGGAGAAAATTATTGTAACACCGTCACATCACCGGGTGCATCATGCCATCAATCCTGAATACCTTGATAAAAACTATTCACAGATTTTTATTTTCTGGGATAAACTGTTTGGTACATTTCAGGAAGAGTTAAAAGAAGTGCCCCCTGTGTACGGTATTACAAGACCCGTGCAAACATGGAACCCCATTAAAATTAATTTTCAACATTTGTGGTTACTGATAAAAGATGCCTGGCGTGCACAAAGCATCAAAGACAAACTCCGCATATGGTTTATGCCCACAGGATGGCGCCCTGCTGATGTTGCAGCAAAATTTCCGATGTTTAAAATCAATAATGTGTATCACTTTGAAAAGTATGACACCAAAGCATCAAGGACCTTACACATCTGGGTGTGGGTGCAACTTATTATGGTTTTACTGTTTATTTCTTACCTTTTTGGCAACATCAAACTTATTAACGATTTAAACAGCTCCTACATTTTCTGGTACGGAGGTTTTGTGTTTGTGATGGTATATGCCTTAACTGATTTGATGGACAGAAACCGCAGTGCTATTGCAGCTGAAACCATCAAGTGTCTGCTTGGTTTTTATTTTCTGCTGAACCAAAATGATTGGTTTGGCATAAGCCTTTACGGTTCGTGGATACCTTATACGATTGGCTTATACTTGCTTATTTCCCTCTTTGTTGCCGGCTGGTTTGTAATAAAACATGCTCGTGAGGATAATGTAAAACTTCTGCAAACTGCCTGATCCCATTCTATTACTCTTAGAGGCACCGGCCATTCATCAGCTCCATTATCCATTCATGGGCACAGGAAAAAATTTTCTGTAGCAGGTGCAACATTCTTTTCTTACCTTCTACTTTAATGAAACAAACCGAATCATTGAACTCTGTAAGTGCCACACTCTCTGCTGAAACGCTTGTACAGCAATGCCTCAAAGGTGACAAGCAGGCGTACAAACTCCTGTACAACCGTTACAATGCGGCCATGTATAATACAGCACTGCGTATTGTAAACCGTACAGATGATGCAGAAGATGTACTGCAGGAAAGTTTTATTGATGCATTTACACACCTGAGCAGGTTTGAAGGAAGAAGTACGTTTGGTGCCTGGCTTAAACAGATTGTGGTAAACAAAAGCATCAGCTACCTGCGCAAAAAGAAAATGCTGCTGAGTGATTTGGATGATGGCATACAAGAAATAGCCGATGAAACCCCCGATGATGAAGATGGATTGTTTTTTTCAGTGGATACAATTAAAAAAGCAGTGCAGCAATTACCGGATGGTTACCGCACCGTATTAAGCCTGTATTTATTTGAAGAATATAAACAGGAAGAAATTGCAGCCATGCTCAACATCAGCCATGGCACAGTACGCACACAATACATGAGAGCCAAACATAAATTGGTAAACGTTTTAAAAGAAGGAGCCTATCATGAGCAGTAAACTGGAACAATATATTAAAGATAACCGCAGTGAGTTTAACGGTGAACGCCCGTCAAAAAATGTGTGGGATGAAATTGAAGCTACCCTACCGGAACCCAGAAAAGCAAAAGTGGTAGCGCTGGGTCATGTATATAAGTTGATGGCCGCAGCAGCGGTGGTGTGTATTGTGCTTACATCTGTGTATTTCATTTACATCAAAGGAAAAAATACACAGGGCAGTATGGCAAATCAACCGCAACAGCAGAACCCGATAGCTCCTGAATATGCCTCGCAGCTGAATAAAGAATTCAATGTGATTCAAACCCGGCAGCAGGAATTGAAAGAAGCCACTGCCTCTAATCCTGAACTGTACAAAGCATTCCTGAGCGATTTGCAGGTACTGGACAGTACGTACCAAATGCTTCAGAAACAGGTGAGTTCAACACCCAACCGTGATGTTATTATTAAGGCGATGCTGCAAAACCTGAAACTGCAGTCAGAGTTACTGTATCGCCAGTTAATGATAAGCAATGAGCTGAACCAAAAAGAAGAACCACAACAGCAAAACAAAAATGCAGATTTAAAAGGATAAAACTGCAATCATTGAAACCTTTCATCAAAAAATTTTATAATTATGAAACATTCAGTTACTATTTTATTTTTTGTTGCTCTTACTTTCAACATAAAAGCACAACAAAAAAACCGGGAAGACTGGTCTAAAAAAAGATATGAGCATTATAAAGAACGGAATATATCACGCAGTTTTCCCGTTGCAGGCAATACTTTGAGTATTGATAACAGTTTTGGCGATGTAACTATTATTGCAGGCGGTGGAAATGAAATTAAAGTTGATATTCATATAGAAGCCAGCTCTACCAATAAAGAACATGCTGAACAAATTTACAGCAACCTGGATGTTACTGAAAGCAAAGAAGGCAATACCATACGTTTTAAAACCACAACTGAAAAAAATAAAAGTAAAAATTATTGTAAGAATTGTCAAACTACAATGAACATCAGTTACACGGTTCATTTACCGGTAAGCACGCCGTTGAAAATTGAAAACAGTTTTGGGGGAATTAAGCTGCCGGATTATAATGGCCCGGTTACATTGGTAAGCAAGTTTGGTTCATTAACAACCGGCTCTTTATCAAAAACAGAAAAACTCTGGGTTGAGTTTGGCAGTGCGTCAATTAAAAGTGTAAGCAATACAACAGCTACTTTTAAATTTTCAACAATTATGATTGATAATTTAAGCGGAAACAATACCATTAAAATGGAATTTTGCGGCGGCAGCAAAATCATGCTTGACAATGACCTTACGGGTTTAAATCTGAATGAGAATTACAGTACAGTCAATCTTCGTCCGGCAACCAATCTTTCAGCCAGTTACTCAATACGTACCAGCTTCAGCAGTTTAAAAAACAGAAGCAATGCCAATATTCAACGTACTGACAAGCCGGACCAGTACGGACCAGATAGTGAACGTACGTATGAAGGTAAAAGCGGCAACGGAGCTGCAAAAATTGAAATCAGATCCAGCTTTGGTAAAATTATTATTGGTGAAGCTACTGCTGAGGAAATGGAGGATAAAAAGAATAAAAAATCAAAAGCAGAGATTTAAGTTTAAGATAAAAGAATACCTTGTCATTAATCTGCTCCTGTTCAGGAGCAGATTTTTTATTAAATCCTTCTATTTGTCCACTCACCATTTACTCTTCGCATAATCTTTAAAGGATTTTCATTCTTCAATTCATCCGGCAGCAACTCATTGTTCCAGTTTTGAAAGGTGATGGGGCGGGCAAATCTTTTTATGGCATCAGCACCCACAGATGTAAATCGTGCATCTGTTGTTGCCGGGAAAGGGCCACCATGATGCATACTCAGGCACACTTCCACACCGGTAGGAACGCCGTTCATTACAATTCGGCCACAGGTATTTTTTACCGCCTCTACTAACGATTCATGCTGCTTGATATCATTGGCTGTTGCCATGAGTGTTGAGGTGAGTTGTCCTTCCATCTGTTGAGCTACCTGCAACATTTCATTAGCATCTGCACAACGGATCACCAATGAATAGGGCCCGAACACTTCTTTATGCAACACAGG
>CAYPBV010000029.1:11262-28499 GCA_964409025.1 uncultured Chitinophagaceae bacterium
TGTTTCGCTTTCAGCTACGAGGTGAACACCATCCTGTAATAACGCATTGCCTTTATTTTCTTTATACGCTTTTACAATTCCTGCATGTAACATTGGAGAAGGAGTAGTTTTCTGAATAGCTTTTCCTAAATCATGAATAAACGTTTGCAAAGCATCACTTTCAATACCAATAATTAATCCGGGGTTTGTACAAAACTGACCAACACCCAATGTTACAGATGAAGCATACATCATTGCAATTTCAGATGTGGGTAGCTGTAATTTTTCAGGTAATAAATAAACAGGATTTACACTTCCCATTTCAGCAAATACAGGAATGGGATCTTTACGTTGATTGGCCCAGTCAAATAATTGTTTACCTCCATTATAAGAACCGGTAAAACCTACAGCCTTTGTATGTGTATGCATTACCAGAGCTTTACCCACTTCAAAACTTTGCCCGTGCACATGTGCAAAAACCCCTTCGGGCATTTTACATGCTTCAGCTGCTTTTGTAATAATATCAGCAACCATTTGTGATGTATGTGCATGTGCAGGGTGTGCTTTCACAATTACAGGGCACCCGGCAGCTAATGCAGTTGCTGTATCACCTCCTGCTGTAGAATACGCAAAGGGAAAATTACTTGCACCAAAAACAACAACAGGACCTAACGGCACCATCAACTTCCGCAAATCTGGCTTTGGTGGATTTTTGTTTTGAATTGCCGTATCAATACTTATCTCCATCCATTCTGCATTTACACATGCACCGGCATATTGTCTTAATTGAAGAACCGTTCTGCCACGTTCACTCTTTAATCTTGCTTCGGGTAAATTGGTTTCACGCATAGCCGTATGAATCAGTTCATCACCCGCAGATTCCAATATATCTGCAATCGAATACATAAAATTTGCCCGAGCAGAAAGGGGTAGTTTTTTGTAAGAAAGAAATGCAGTCCATGATTGCAGCATCACTTTATTGATTTCCTGTATAGTAAAATCGTTGAACATTGAAGTACTAATGATTAATTATGAATAATTGACAAAGAATTAAAAAGCCGGCTTACCTGCAAGTGCAGTTCTGATGATTTTTAAAATCTGTTCTCTCTCCTTTCCTTCCAATGTTAATCTCGGTGCTCTTACATACTCACTACCCAGACCCACTTCGGCTTCTGCAAGTTTAATGTACTGTACCAGCTTTGGATGGATATCTAATTCAAGTAAAGGCATAAACCACCGATAGATATTTGTTGCTTCAGTAATTCTTCCTTGTTTGATTAAATTATAAACAGCAACTGTTTCATCAGGAAATGCACATACCAGTCCGGCTACCCAACCATCAGCGCCCATTACCAGTTCTTCCATTGCCAGTGTATCTACACCGCACAAAATTTTTATTCTGTTACCAAAACGATTTTTCATTCTTGTAACATTGGTAACATCTCTGGTGCTTTCTTTCACTGCTGTAATATTGTTACAGGCAATAAGCTCTTCAAACATGTTCAGGGTTACTTCAATTTTGTAATCCACAGGATTGTTGTATATCATAATGGGCATATCTGTGGAGTTTGCCACTGCTTTAAAATATGCTACTGTTTCTCTGTGATCACTTTTATAACGCATGGGCGGCAGCATCATTAAACCTTTGGCGCCCCATTGTTTTGCCAATGAGGCCTGCTTTACTGCCTCTCGTGTACTGCCTTCTGCAATATTTAATACAACCGGTACTTTTCCGGCTGTTTCATCTACCGCAAATTTAACAAGCTGCTCCTTCTCTTCCAGCGTTAATACACTTGCTTCACCTAATGTGCCACCGAGGATGATACCATGTACACCTGCTTTAAGCTGTGCTTCAAGATTTTTAGCAAATAAGGGTAAATCCAATTCATCACATGAAGTAAACTTGGTTGTGAGTGCAGGAAAAACTCCGTTCCATTCAAACATAAATCTTTGTTTCGCCGAATTTAGCGGATTTAATTTTTATTAAAACAATTCCGAAAAGAAACATTTTAAATGACCGATTTTTAGCTAAATTCGAATCTTTCATTCTATGCAAACCTCATTAGAGTGATTGAAAATAAAATATTATCACGTTCTTAAATAAATATTCAAATATCAGATTATAAATATGAAATCATGAAACAACTTCTACTCTTTGTCTGCTTTTTTTCACTTATAACTTTTTCAGGCAGTGGCCAGCAATCTTCGGACTTTCATCTGTATTTAAAGGCCGGCAAAGTATTACTGGCTGAAAATGCTGTTAGTATTACAAAAAATGATGAAACTTTTGTTTCAAATCTAAAGGACAATAAATATTACTTCATCATTCAGTTTTATAAATTACCTACAGATGTTGAAAAAAACGCACTGGCAAGCGCAGGGGTTCAGTTAATTGATTACCTGCCTAAAAATGCGTACACTGCTGCGGCATCCGGAGATTTCAATCTTGCAGCAGTAAAAAATCTTAACGTGAGAAGTTTTGCAGCATTGCTACCCTCTCAAAAATCCTCAGTACAAATTAATAACAGTGCTATACCGCCTTATGCTGTAAAAAGCAGCGGCACTGTAGATATAACAATTGAAACATTTGAAACGATTTCAGCGGGAGCTATGCAAAATGCATTGAGTAATTATAATGCAACCATCATGCAATCCGCCCCTCAGTTCCGCTCCTTTGTTGTTCGAGCACAACAATCCAATTTTAAACAAATAGCTACCATTCCTTTTGTACAATGGATGGAATTTATTGAAGCGCCCAATACCACAGAAAATTTACCCGGGCGCACCTTGCACAGAACAAACGTATTGCAATCCGGCCCGAGAAATTTATTGGGTAATGGCATTAACATTGGTATTTGGGACGGTGGATCTTTAGGCACACATGCTGATTTTTTGCCAGCAGGAAGAGTTACCAATGTTGAAACACCTGCTGCCATACAACATGGAACACATGTAGCCGGTACTGTAGGAGGCAATGGATTACTAAATCCGGTTGCAAGAGGTATGGCACCTAATGCAAATATGTACAGTTGGGATTTTGCAGGAAACATACAATCAGAAATGAGTTCCGGTATTCCCAATTTCGGATTGAGTGTCTCCAGCCATTCATATGGTTCAAGCGGAACGCCGGCATGTGATCTTACTGATGGCCTGCTTGCTTATACTTCTACTGCAAGAGGGACTGACTTAAACATTAATACAAATCCAAGTCATTTACATGTACACTCGGCAGGTAACTCACAGGGAGCTTGTGCAGGTAGTGGTGGTTTTCTTACAATTACAGGAAGTGGTAAAGCAGCAAAAAATAATTTGGTAGTAGCAAATATTACAAGTACAGAAGTTTTATCATCATCAAGCAGTGCCGGACCTGTGCAGGACGGAAGAATAAAACCTGAAATAGCAGGTATGGGTACAAGCGTTTTTTCTACAAGTACACCGGCCAATAGTTATGCTACACTATCAGGTACATCTATGGCTACTCCAGGTGTATCTGGTACGGCCGCATTATTGTATCAACGATTCAGGCAGTTAAACAGCAACAATAACCCTGCATCTGCTCTAATCAAAAATGTAATATGTAATACTGCAAGAGATTTAGGTAACCCCGGCCCAGATTATAAATTTGGATTTGGAAGAATTGATGCATTAGCCGCAGTACGAGTGTTAGAGCAAAACAGATTTGTATCCAATACTGTTGCCCCATTACAGGTAAATGACTTTACGATTGTTGTACCCTCCGGAGCCACAAGAATAAAAGTTATGTTAACGTGGAATGATCCTGCAGGTGCATCCAATACAGAATTTCCATTAGTAAATAATTTAAATCTGTCATTAATACAAGGAGCAAACACTACTAACCCCTGGATTCTGGATCGTTTTAATCCAAACAATAATGCAACAAGAGGCATAGATAATATCAGTAATATAGAACAGGTAACCATTGATAACCCAAGTGGCACTTACACAGTAAGAGTACAGGCCATTGATATAGCATCAGGCCCATCACAACAATATTTTGTTACATGGGAAATTGAAACTTCAGGTATTGAGATGATTTATCCTAATGGTGGTGAAAGCTTTAACCCAGGTACAACAGAAACAATAACATGGAATAATTCCGGCATCACAACCAATCAAACAATAGAATACTCTGTAGATAATGGTACGAACTGGATTATTGCGGCAACAAATATTGCACCTACGGTTACACGATTTGTATGGACTGTACCTGTTACGGCCGCTACCTCTACTGCACTTGTAAGAGTAAGCAGTGGAACGTTTTCTGATGTTAGTGATCAAAACTTTACAATTATGGGACGAGTAACCGGTTTTGCAATTGGTAATAATTGTACTGCGGGCGAATTAACATTAAACTGGAATGCAACAACAAATGCTACTGCTTATGATATATTACGTTTAAATGAAACAACTGCTGAGTGGCTGGTAGTAGTAGCTGATAAAACAGGTACCACACACACATTTACAGGTTTACCGCCTCTATCTTCAGCATGGTATTCTATAGTAGCTAAAAACGGAACATCTAATGCATCAAGTTTAAGAACAGCAGCCATACAGGGAGGTGCTTCACTTGCAGGCACAAATATTGGCTCTATAACAGGAAGTAATAACTTATGTGAAGGCAGCAATTTTATAACCTATTCAGTTCCTGCAGTAAGTGGAGCTTCTGGTTATAACTGGACATTACCGGCAGGTGCGCAAATTACCGCTGGTGATAATACGAACAATATTACTGTTAGTTTCCCTGTAGGTACTGCTCCGGGCAATATCAGTGTAGCCGCAGTTGATTCAAGAGGTTGTACTTCTAATACAAGTTCCAGATTTGTAACCATTAACCAACGTCCGGCAAAACCTGTTATTACATCTAATTTTACACAGCTATCAACAACAGCCGGATTTAGCCAATACAAATGGTTTCAGAATACGTTTGAAATTGCAGGCGCCACAAGTAATGTGTATACACCAACAGCTAATGGATTATACCAGGTGGAAGTTACCAATGCTGCAGGCTGTAAAAATATTTCTGATGAGTTTAATTTCTTAACCACTTCATTGAACGAGGTTTCAGTAAATGGCAATACTGTTAGCATATTTCCCAATCCTGCTAAGGATTTTATTGCATTTAAGGTAACGCAACAGATTGCGGGCAAAATTGAAGTGAGTATACTTTCAATGGATGGAAAAATTATGAAACAATCTGTTTTAGCCAATGGTATTTCACAACTTGATATATCTGCATTGCCACAGGGAAGTTATTTAGTTAAAATTACAAGCAAAGCAGAAACAAAAACAATTAAGGTAAACGTAATACACTAAAAGTTTTAAACAAATAATGTAAAAGACAACTTTACAGTTGTCTTTTTTTTATTTTATACAATCCTATAAAATTTAGATTACATTTATATTGAAGCCAAACTATGTTGCCTGATTTTCAGAATAACAAATCATTATTTACAGCATTTATTCAGCAGCATCAGCCACTGGTGTATAATACTGCATTAGGTATTTTACAGAACAAAGAAGATGCTGAAGAAACAGCACAGGATGTATTTGTAGAAGTATATCATCAATATAAAAGTTTTAAAGGCGATTCAAGCATTAGCACATGGCTATACCGTATTACAACCAATAAATGTATTGACCTTCTTAGAAAAAGAAAGAGTAAAAAAAGATTTGCTTATATCACCAATCTTTTTACTCCGGAAACAAATGAGCCTGTTGCAGATATTGCTCTCTTTTCACATCCCGGTATTATAGCAGAAAACAAAGAAAAAGCAGTATACCTTATGAAGGCAATTGAGCAATTACCCGCAAATCAGAAAACCGCATTTATATTATGTGAAATGGAAATGCTGAGTTATAAAGAAATTGCTGAAATAATGCAGCTTTCCCTCTCCTCAGTTGAAGCGCTGCTTTTCAGGGCACGGCAGAATTTGAGAAAAACGCTGGAACAATTTTATAAAAAACTTTAAACCGGGCGCAAGTTTTAAACTTAAGCTTCGTCCTATAAACCAGAGAATATGAAAAAAGAACGATGGATAAATGAAGTAATGAGCAGCCTGCAGGGTATGCAAAGAGCAGAGGGCAATCCTTATCTGCATACCAGAGTGATGGCCCGGCTGGAAAAGACACTTCCTGTAAAGGGATATAGCTGGAGACCAGTAGCTGTTTTGAGTGCTGTGCTTGTACTAATTCTGTTTTTAAATATTGTAAGCTGGAGTAGTGAAACAACTGAGGATACACAAACATCAGCTATTACTACCGAAAAAGAATATGAATTAATCACACTCAACTATTAATCATGAGCAAGGTTACCCTACTTACCATATTGGTAGTTGTATTAGTTATCATAAATGGCATTTCATTATTCATGCAGTTTAACAGGCATGACAAAAGAAGAGAAGGGATGCCTAACCCCAGATCATTATTTAAACAACTGGATCTTGATAAACAACAGGAAGATCAATTTGAACAATTACGGATTGCACACTTTAAAAAAAGAGACTCTTTAAGATCTGAGGACATGCGCTTTAGAAAAGAAATGGCCGCCATGATTACTTATGGCATAACAGACTCAGTAAAGATTGATTCAATTACAGGACTCTTAGCCAACAATCGCAAACAGTTTGAACAGAATTTTTACAATCATTTTCAGCAATTATATTCCCTTCTCAAACCTGAACAAAAACCAAAGTTTATTGTGGTTATTAACGAAATTATACAAAGGCAATCTTCGTCGTTTAGACGTGAGTCAAACAAACCACCACCCCATAAACCCTGAAACAGTTATTTATGCTCAAACCCTTTTTCATTATTTCATCAACCCTTGTTTTAGTTTTCATTTTTAGCTTTGGTATCAGTTCCTGCAAAAAAACAGGAAGCCTTAATGAAGTAAATGCAACACCTGTAACTACTAATCCTGCAGATGCTCTTGCTGCATTAAATATCCCCGTTGTACCATTTTCGTATGCCAATCAATCCTTACCCGGTTTTTTAAATGCACCAAATATTGCCGTTCAAATCAATACACCCGCTGATAATGCTATAACAGACTGGGGCGCTACACTTGGGCGTGTATTATTTTATGATAAGATTCTTTCGATTAATAATTCCGTTTCATGTGCCAGTTGCCATAAACAGGCGCATGGCTTTAGTGATGATTTGGTATTAAGCAAAGGGTTTAATAATGGTAACACAGGCAGACACTCCATGAGTTTGGTTAATGCCATCTATTACCCCAATCGCCGCTTTTTCTGGGATGAACGTGCTGCCACACTTGAGCAACAGGTGTTAATGCCTATACAAGATGCCGTTGAAATGGGTATGCACTTAGATACATTGGTAAACAGGTTAAATACAAAAACACATTATCCATACTTATTTGAAAAAGCATTTGGCAGCAGTGCCATTAATACGGATCGCATTTCAAAAGCCTTATCTCAATTTGTGAGAAGTATGATATCTTACCGGTCAAAGTTTGATACGGGAATGGCTGCTATACCTCCTGGAGCTAATCTAGGTACCACCCCATTACCCAACTATACTGCAAATGAAAATAATGGTAAAGCTATATACTTTAGCCCGCAGGCAGCATGCAGTTCCTGCCACGGTACACAAACACTCACAGCACCAAGAGCAGAAAACAATGGATTGGAAGCCGTAATTGTTGACAGGGGTTTAGGTGCTGTAACAAATAATCCGGCAGATAATGGTAAGTTTAAAGTGCCCTCACTAAAGATCATTGCGCTTACAGCACCTTACATGCATGATGGCAGGTTTGCAACATTAGAGCAAGTGATAGAGCACTATAACAGTGGTGTACAATTCAATCCTAATCTGCCTCCGCAATTACGCAATCCCCCGCCCGGAACAGGTGCTAAACGATTAAACTTAACCCAACAGCAAAAAGATGATTTGCTGGCATTTTTAAAAACATTAAGTGATAATGGAATAACAGCAGATGTAAAGTTTTCCAACCCCTTTAAGTAATATTCCGCAATGAGGTTCAAAATAAAGAAGGCTGCAGTAATACAGCCTTCTTTATTTTGATATAACAAATGCATTCTTATTATCAACCATTAACCACTTCACCCTCTAAATCATAATCAAAGGCTTTTGTAATTTTTACATTTACAAAATCACCCACAGATAATTTACTTTCACTTTGTATTATCACTTCATTATCTACCTCTACACTGTCAAATTCAGTACGGCCTATATACCGGCCTGCTTCTTTTTTATCAATAAGTGTTTTAAATGTTTTTCCAACTTTAAGCTGATTAAGCTCATATGATATTTCCTGTTGTATACTCATTACATCCTGAGCCCTTCGTTCTTTTTCTTCTGCGGGCACATCATCTTTTAAATCAAAACCACTTGTACCTTCTTCATGACTGTAGGTAAAAATGCCCACTCGGTCAAAGCGATGCATCTGTAAAAACTCTTTTGTTTCTTCAATATCTTCCAATGTTTCACCGGGAAAACCTGCAATCAACGTAGTACGTAAACAAAGCCCGGGTACTTTTTCTCTAACGGCCGCAATCAATTCCTCCGTTTCAGTTCTTGTAATTTGGCGGCGCATCGCTTTGAGCATTTTATCACTTGCATGCTGCAAAGGCATATCCAGGTAATTACAAATATTTTCACGCTCACGCATTACATCTAAAATCTCCAATGGAAATTTATGCGGATATGCATAATGCAAACGAATCCATTCCAATCCTTTTACATCAGCCAGACGATGCAGCAAATCCGGAAGCATACGTTTCTTATACAAATCCAAACCGTAGTACGTAAGTTCCTGGGCTATGAGCATTATTTCCTTTACCCCTTTTTTTACAAGCCCTTCAGCTTCAGTTACTAAATCTTCCATGCTTTTGCTTACATGCCCTCCACGCATTAAAGGAATAGCACAAAACGCACAGGTTCGGTTACATCCCTCACTTATTTTTAAATAAGCATAATGCCGGGGTGTGGCCAGTAACCGCTCTCCTACCAATTCCTTTTTATAATCTGCATCAAATTTTTTGAGCATGAGAGGTAATTCCATGGTGCCAAACCATGCATCCACCTCAGGAATTTCCTTTTCTAAATCAACACGATAGCGCTCACTCAGGCAGCCGGTTACATAAACCTTATCCAGTTTACCCTTTTGCTTTAACTGTACCTGATTTAATATTGTGTTGATACTTTCTTCTTTAGCCTTATCAATAAATCCACAGGTGTTTACCACAACAATATTGTGATCTTGTTTAGCACTCTCATGTACCACATCAATTTCATTGGCACGAAGCTGACCGCTGAGCACCTCACTATCCACCATGTTTTTACTGCAACCCAGTGTTATGATATTTACTTTATCCTGCTTTAATGTTTTACTTTTCATGAGGCCGCAAAGGTAACATACTGCCTCTTACCAGTGCAAACAGAAAAGTTTTAAATTTTGGCATCATTTTTTCAGAAGAGCGGTTTCAAAACAAATACACATTATGAAGAAAATCATCAGTATGGCTGTATTAGCAGCAGCTTTTTTACACTATCAAACAAATGCACAATCAAAAGGGAGTTATTACCAAACAGCATTGGGTGTTAAATTTTACCCGGGTGCAGGTGTTACTTTAAAGCACTTTGTGAACAACAATGCGGCTCTTGAGGGCATTGGTTATTTCTGGAGGGATGGTATGCGTATTACAGGCCTTTATGAATACCATGGCGATATTAATGGTGCACCGGGCCTTAAATGGTATGTAGGCGGTGGCGCTCATGTGGGGTTTTGGAACGACAGATACTGGAGAAGAGAATATGGATTAAACAGGGGCAATGCCATTGCAGGTTTAGATGGAGTAATTGGTTTGGACTACAAAATAAAATCGGCACCAATAAATTTTTCTCTCGACTGGCAGCCCTCATTTGATTTTGGAACCTACGGTGGCTTTTATGGTAATTGGGGTGGCTTTGCCATACGGTATACTTTTTAACAAATACCTCTGAAACCTTTAAACCCTGCTCCTGTGCAGGGTTTTTAATTTATGGATGATTGTGGCAATGCCTAACAAATAAAAGTCAACACATAACTTCGAAAGTTCACAATCTTATAGTACTTCTAAACTTTCACTTTAAGTAGTAATATTATTTAATAAATACAGCAAACCTTCATAAATGACTGATTTATATGAAATTATTTTTAAAAAATAATTTAAAAAAACTTCATGCTATTTAAAAAAAAGGTATTATTATTACATCAGAATTCAACAGGAAGCCCCGTTTAGAATTCAATAATCCTAAAAAACCACAAACGATCTGTAAGCATGAAAACAATATATCGGTAATTGCCGAGTCCGACCTCATAAGTGTCCGACCCAATGTCCGTGAAAGACTTCCGAAAGGAAGTTTTTCTTTTTTCAGCACATTTCACTAAAAAAGCTCAGGAAAATTGGCAAAGTCCTGAAAATAGACTTTACGTTTCCTACATATGAATATTATGTACATTCTATTATTGAATGTGCATTTTTGCAGCTATAACACCTGTAAGGAGTGCCGCATTCACCCGTATCTTGCACAGCAACAGATTTTCTATGCTTACAAACTACGAAATAGCCGATCAACTGTCTTTACTAAGCAAACTGATGGATATTCATGGTGAAAACAGTTTCAAATCAAAATCTTATGCTGCTGCAGCTTTTCAAATAGAAAAATTACCCATACAACTAAGTGAAGTGGAGCACTCAAAAATTGCATCCTACAAAGGCATTGGCGAAAGCACAGCTAAAAAAGTAATAGAAGTTTTACAAACCGGTGAACTGAAAGCATTAACCGACATAATTTCAAAAACACCTCCCGGTGTAATTGAAATGCTCAGCATAAAAGGTATAGGTCCTAAAAAGATTGCTACCATCTGGCATGAAATGGAAATAGAAACGGTGGGCGAATTGTATTACGCATGCCTTGAAAACAGATTGCAGCGTTTTAAAGGATTTGGCGAAAAAACACAGCAAACAGTAAAAGAAAGTATTGAATTTATAGAAAAACATAAAGGCATCCATCTCTTTGCAGATGTGGAAGCTTATGCGCTTGCCATTGACAAAAATTTAAAAGAACATTTAAGCAGTTTTAAATTTCAAATAACGGGGGAACTTCAACGGCAGATGGAAATTATTCATCAGTTGGAATGGGTAACTACTGCACCTGCTATTGACTTAAAAATACTTTTTAATAAAACAAATTTTACGGTTGAACATGAAGCACCGGAAACAATTACTGTGAAAGGTCCGGAAAATATTATATTGAAATTCCATTTAGCACATACGGGCAATTTTGGGACGATTGTGTTTAAAACATCAGCGTCAGAAGATTTTCTTAACAAATGGGGTCAGATTAATGAAGTAAGTGATGAAGCAATCTTATTTGCTGAAAAGAATATTGCCATTATTCCGCATGCGCTTCGTGAACGATATAACGACACTGTAACGGAAGATTTAATTAATATAAAGAGCATTAAAGGAATTATACACAGCCACAGTAAGTGGAGTGATGGCAATAACAGCATTGAGGAAATGGCGCAACATGCACAGCAAATGGGCATGGAATACCTGGTGATAAGCGACCACAGTAAAAGTGCAGGCTATGCCAACGGCTTATCTGCAGAAAGAATAGCAGAACAACACAAAGAAATTGATGCACTTAATGCACGAACTAAAAATTTCAGAATTTTTAAAAGTATAGAAGCTGATATTTTAGGGGATGGCAGTTTGGACTATGATGATGATGTACTGGCAGGTTTTGATTTAGTCATTGCTTCAGTTCACAGCAACTTAAAGATGAATGAAGAAAAAGCGATGATGCGGCTGCTCAATGCAATTGAAAATCCTTACACCACCATTCTGGGTCATATGACGGGCAGATTACTTTTAAGCAGAAACGGATATCCTGTTGATCATAAAAAAATTATTGATGCCTGCGTGGCTAACAGCGTGGTAATAGAACTGAATGCACACCCACGCCGGCTTGATATTGACTGGCGCTGGATTGAGTATGCTACCGATAAAGACGCCTTAATTTCCATTGACCCTGATGCACATGATCTTTCAGGCTTTAATGACATACGTTACGGTGTGCTTGCAGCTCAAAAAGGAAGACTCACCAATAGTAAAAACCTGAGCAGTTTTTCATTACAAGCTTTTGAAAATTATTTGATGGAAGTGAGAAGGGAAAAGGGTATATAACTACAACTTAGCTATTGCTGAAACTATAACGTAAAATTGTTTACGCAGATTCATCATCAACTTTTTACTGTATCACATTCATTTTTACAAAAAAGGTTGTGCCCTTGCCGGTTTCGGTTTCAAACCAAATATCACCTTTCATCTGCTCTACTATTCCTTTACACATGGCAAGACCTAGACCAGTACCACTTGTTTTAGTTGTGAAGTTGGGATAAAATATTTTATTTTTTAAAGAAGCCTCAATACCATGTCCGTTATCAGTTATACGCACCACGGCCTCGTCATTTTCTGATGTTAATTGCACATGTACAACAGCATTTTTTTCTTCAGGCACTGCCTCTATTGCGTTTCTAATTAAATTGGTAAACAAACGGTTCATTTGTGTTTTATCGCCCATAACAAAAACGGGATTAGTAACAGTACTGCTAAGCTTAATGGTGATACTTGTATCCATTTTAAATAAATTAACTACACCTAGTAACGATTCAAACAAGTCAATACGCTCCAGATTTGCATTACCAATATTGGCAAAATTGGAAAAGTCTGAAGCAATATTGCTTAAATAATCGATCTGCTCTACCAATGTTTTAGCTACATTTTGAGAAATATGTTTTGTATCCATTGCATTATCATCAATGGCTTTTTGTAAGTGCTGGATACTAAGCTTCATAGGTGTAAGCGGGTTTTTTATTTCATGAGCTACCTGTCTTGCCATTTCACGCCAAGCACCTTCACGTTCACTCTTGGCCAGCAACGCAGCACTTTCCTCAAGTTGTAAAACCATCTTATTATATTCTTCAACCAGTTCACCAATTTCATCGCTCCTGTTCCAAACAATAGCTTCATTGGCTTTACCCAGTTTTATTTCCTTCATTTTCTGGCTAATAAAACTGAAAGAAGAAGTTATACGGTTTGTAACAAAAAAAGCTATAAGCCCTGCAATTAAAAAAATAAATGCATTAAGATTAATAAGTGTTACAAGAAAACTGGAAATTTCCTGACGCAGTTCATTTTGTGAAGTAAAATAGGGAATATTGAGATAAGCATAAGTTTTACCCTTTTCATCCCGCACAGGCACATAGATACTCATGTAACTTCTGCTGCCTACCCGTTCATCTTCGATGGTTTGAACGAGCATCTGCTGGTTAAGCTTATGAAAAGCCATAGGTTGCATTAACCTGCTAAGCAACCCTTTGTTATAATAGTATGGTTGTGATGATACCCTTAATAACCCGGTAGGATCATAAACGTTCACATCAACGCCATGAATTTCTGAGATTCGGTTCATCTTTAACTGCAGTTCGCCTGCCGCCACCTCATCATAAACTTTAAGCATATCATCCATAATGGACTGGTGCTGCAACGCCACCTCTACTTCGCCCTGCATGATTTGTATAGTACGGCTTAACCGCTCTTTGTTTGTTCTGCTATGTCTGTTAATAAAAAAGAAAATTGTAGAAATACCAATTACAAAAAAGGAAATTATGCTTATTGCAGTTATGGTTGTATGTACCTGCGCTCGAAAATTAAACTGTATAAGTTGTCTGATGCCTTTTTTATTTTTTTGTTCAACTGAAATAAAATGGAGTACCCTGTACAAAACCCACATAATTAAAAATCCAAGAAACAGATATGCAAAAAGCGTTATAAACTGCAGCAAACCATCCTTGCGTTTAACAACAGCAACAACACGATCAGCCGTGGCATGATACCACAATTCAGAAAAACCATTTACCTGATGCTCATGAAAACCAGAACCAGATATATGGGTTTCAGTTAAATGAACCGGAAAAGGGTAATCATTAAAACTATTCACCAGTTCACCATTTTTATATAACGCATATGCATAAGAAGGCGACTGATCTGTTTGCAGATTAAATGTTTTTGAAAACAATTCAGGATAAAACTTCTCTGCTGTATAGCGCCTGGGTTTAGACACAACAAATAAATATCCTTTTATCTGAAACGTTCGAGGATCCGTTACTTCTCGCCGGGCTATATAGTAAAACCTGTCAAAGGATTCTTCAAAATACCTCCAATCGCCACTGCTCATACTTTTACTCTGAAGATTATATATTGTATTAAGCGTATTGTAAGATGCGGAATCTGTATTAAACAATGACTGTTCATCACGATCAAATGTAAATATCTCCGTATCAAACTTATTGAGGTAACCGCTAAAATGTTCTCCAAGCAAACTATCTTTCAGAAACTGATTACTGCCTTGCGTATTAAACCTGTAAAAATTATCCTGTAAAAAATCCCGCCTGAAATTATTTAATGCAATGCTCAGTAAATTCTCAGCAGATGGGTCTGTTTGCAGACTCAGTTTCTCTGCCATGCGCCTGCGTGCAGCCCATTCTTTTTTATCATTTTCGCTTAACAGTAATGTTGTGAGTGACAAGGCAAAAACGAGAAGCCAAAACAATGCAGCGCCTGAACCTGGCACAAAAGAAAAAAACTGCTGTTTCCACTGAAGCAGTATAATAACAAGCAACAGCCAAAGCAATAGTATTAAATGAAAATGAACCTGGCCACTGTTGATTGTAAAAGAGAGATGTATAAAACAAACCACTGTTACAAATATCAATTGCAGAAAGATGCTGTTATTTGTAAAGTTTTTGAGTAAGGAAACTAAATAATATATGAGTAGATAGGTACAAACTGATAAACAACCCAAAATAAAAAAACCAATAAAGCTGTAAATACCTAAACTGAAAAAATCAGTAACATCAAACGAAATCTGCGAGTCAGCAACGAGGCTTTTTGCGGTACCACCGGCTATAATAATAATTGAATAAATTACAACTGCTACACATACACCCGAGGCGTATCTGAAAAACCGATTATTAAAATAAATCTTTTGAATGGTACCAAATTGTTTTGCAAAAAGCAACAACCAGGTAAGCAGAAAAATATTAATCAATAAATCACCCAGCGATTTTAGTACGGGGCTTGATCCATAAACTGCAGGGTCAAACAACTCAAACTGCCTGAAATTAAAAGGGAATGGAATATAATAACTCAGTATCCGGAAAAGAATGATAGAAATTGTAAGAACTAAGAATGCATTGGTAAATCCATTTGTTTTTACCATCTGCTCCGAAATTTTATAAAGCAACCACAACACACAGAGGAAAGCAAGTAAACGCAGAATAATTGTAAACATACCTAATGGCCTTGGCAGGTTTACCTTTTCTGTAAGCCAAAACAGGGGTTTACCCTGCACATTTGTAATGGCATATCCGGGCTGCTTTTGATCGCTTATGTTATAATAATCTTCAATAAAAGGCAGGTAAGAAAAACTGTTATTGAGTTCATTTGTTGTTACATAATATTCCCACTTAACCGGTATTAATGCGAGTGCTGCCACTTCGCCCTGCCCTTTTATTTGTAAGGTTTTCCTGATAACAACATAATACCCATTTATGAGCTTTTGAAACCATTGGCCATCTTCGTGCTGCCAGAGTTGTAAAACAGGTTGTATAACCTGAGTATTCCAAAATCGAAGCTGAGGTTCATTGTTTGTTTGCTGTGCTAAAAAAATAAAATAATCCTTTTGCGTAAGTATTTCATACTCTTCTTTGTCTGCCTTATTTGCTACAAGGCTTTTTATCAAACTGTCATCAACAAGTAATTGTTCAAAATCTTTTGTCCTGAGCCGGATATTTTTTTGAAGTGTATTTTTTACCTGCCCCGGAGACGAACTGTATGAAAAAAAATATTGAACCAGGAATGAACCTGAAAAAAAGCAGATACCTGCAATAAACACAACAGCGTTTGTTTTCAGAAACCGCAATATGGAGGTTGATGAAATCACTATGATGTGGGGTAACGTTCTTCGTTCAAATGTTTGATACGGTTCCAGATGGCATCCATTTCTTCAAGTGACATATCTTCCAGCTTTTTTCCTTCACTTAAGGCCAACTGTTCCATACGCTGAAAACGGGTAATAAATTTTTTATTGGTTCGTTCCAGTGCAAGGTCAGCATCAATCTGCAAAAACCGTGCATAATTTACTAGTGAGAAAAACACATCACCCATTTCATCTTCTATCCTATGCTGCTCCCCTTGTGCTACTACCTCCTGCAATTCTCTTAATTCTTCTTCAATTTTTTGAAATACCTGTTCCTTATTGTCCCATTCAAAGCCTACTTGTTTGGCTTTTTCCTGAATACGTATAGCTTTTACCAATGATGGCAGTGAAGAGGGTACCCCCTGCAGTACAGATGTTTTTCCTTCTTTCATTTTTAATTTTTCCCAATTACGTTTTACATCTTCTTCATCATTTACGTGAACCTCCTGATAAATATGCGGATGCCGGGCAATTAATTTATCGCACACACCATTTATCATTTCATCAATACTGAACCGGTTTTGTTCAGCTCCGATTTTTGAATAAAATACGATGTGGAGCATTAAATCGCCCAACTCTTCTTTAATGTGTTTCCAGTTATTATCAGTTATGGCATCTGCCAGTTCATACGTTTCTTCAATAGTGAGCGGGCGAAGGGACTCTATCGTTTGCTTTTTATCCCAGGGGCATTGAGAACGTAGTTCGTCCATAATTTTTATTAACCGAAAAAAAGCAGCACCTGTTTGTTGTTGATTCATTTGTTAAACGTTGAATATAGAATAAGAAAATAACATTATCGTTAAGAATGCATAAAGTAACAATGAAAGAAAAAGCAGGATAAAATATTTTAAAAGTGTTTTTGTTCTTTGTTGCTCATACGTACGCCGCATTGCCTTATACAAATAATAAAACATATACAGCCATATAATTAATGCCAACAAATTTGAAGGCCACCATGAAAATATAGTACCCAATTTATTACTGCTGAATAAAATGAGCAACATTATAAAGTAAAAAACAAAAAGATGAATGGTAAAAATTATATGTGTTACATAAAAATAACGACTGTGTCTTACATATAATAAAAAGATTAAAAAAGCAAATATGGGTAACGATACAAATAACACTTTAGGAAGGGCATGAATTATATATTCATAGAACGC
>CAYPBV010000029.1:28509-30245 GCA_964409025.1 uncultured Chitinophagaceae bacterium
ACAATAATAATGCGCTTTACCACCAGTTTTTCAAACCAATTATTTCTTTGTTCTTTGGGCAAAGCGGCCTGAGCAGAATCATATTCCTTTATGGTTTTGTATCTGTTATCTGCTATTCCTAAAATACCGGTTGATTGCACAGTATCGTTTGATGAAGTTTCTGTTTTAGCCTTTGCCCCAAACATTTTTTTTATGAGAGCAGAGTCTTCTGCTGTTTCAGCATTTTTTAACCCTTCTTCTGACAGCGTATTACTATTTATATTCACTTCGGGAATTTTAAAACCTGCGCTGTCGGCCGGAGCTTTTACGTTTATTATCTCATCTCCACTTCTGGAAAAAAATGAAAAAAAGATGATATAAAAGAAAGCAGACGCAAATACATAGGGTTCATATAACTTGCTCTCCTCCCCCTTTCATATTCTTTGGTTAAAAAACCCGGACGAAATAATAAATACCGCAATGACGAAATAAACTTGCCTTCAAAATGGGTAATATCATTAAAAAAATGTACTACTAAGCCAATAAGTGTTTCTTTGGGTTCAATGTTATGCTGGCCGCACACATGACAATAAGGGCCAAATACCCTTGCATTACAATTTAAACAGACCTTTTCTTTACGTTCCTTTCCGTGCGCCATTGTTTACTTATTTTTGTTAAAAATAAAAAGAAACCTTCATACGTTTGAATAAGCGGGAATATCTTTGGACCAATTCAAACACATGTTCAAAAAAATAAATTTTATTTTACTGGCTTTACCGCTCTTCAGCAGTGCACAGATTTACTATAAAGATATTGTGAGTCTGCAGCAAACAAATCAACTGCAACAACTTTATAAAGAACAGAAAGTAAGAAAGGTTGTGCTTAATTCATTTGACCCCGGAGATGCACCCATACCCAATTTTGTTTGTTTTCAGGAAATGAGCCCCACTTTCACTATTATTAAAACATATACTCAAAACAGCCCTGCTTCACAAAGTGTTTTGGTAAGCCAGTTTAATGGTAACATGCAATTGATTAAAAGCAGCGACAGCAGTAACGCTTCGCTGGCCGTTACAAACTATGCTTACAATGAAAAAGGATTATTGGCATCAATGGATATTACAACCCTGAATTATGCTTATAAAATAACAGAAAATGAAAAACACTTATGGTTGTATGATGCCCAAAACAGAGTGGACCGTATGTACCGGATAAGAAATGGTAATGACACCACTGTTATTCAATTTAAACTGGATGAAAACGGCCTTCCGGCTGAAGAAACATGGTACAACCGCTTTGGACAAAATGTGAGCCGGTATTATTACTACTACAATTCTGCAAAACAGTTAACTGATATTGTAACGTTTAACAATAAGGCCAAAAAACTTTTACCGGAATATGTATTTGAATATGATGAATCCGGCAAAATGAGTTCTATGCTGAGTGTACAGGCGGGAACCAGTAATTATTTTATATGGCGCTACCGGTATAACCAAAAAGGACTAAAAGAAAAAGAAACCTGCTTTGATAAGCAAAAGCAGTTAATGGGATATGTTACATACAGGTATCAATGACATTATAAAGCAAAAAAGTCCTTCGAAATGAAGGACTTTTTTGTGCCCCGGAACGGAGTTGAACCGTTACGGCCATTGCTGGACATCACGCTTTAAGGCATGACGTGTTTATACATTCCATTTCCAACTACCCTTTTAAAACAAAAAAGCTTCGCAATTTCTTGCAAAGCTTTTTGTGCCCCG
>CAYPBV010000030.1:0-29900 GCA_964409025.1 uncultured Chitinophagaceae bacterium
TTGTATAGTTAACTGTTTTGTCTTTTGTTGTTTTTCTGGTAATCTCAAACTCGATTGATTTGTTTAACCACTCCGGGGCTGTTTTCCTTTTTTTTATTGTCTTAAATTCTAAGTCGGGGGTTTTGCAAGTGATTTCATAAAAAATGAATTCTTTGTCTTTACCCTCTCCTTTACCGTTTTCAGTTATGGAAGTTACGGTTACAATATCTACCCACTTTTCGTAGAGTGGATATTTTATCTCTTTAGTTTCTTCATCTTCATTTTTTACGTCTTTTCGACTACTCTTATAGCCACGTCTTTGATTATAATGATATAGGATTCTTGCTAATTCAAAGAGGCTCACCGGTTCATTCTTTGCCTTATTTTTTAAATAGTAGATAATCCAATCTTCTGAAATCTGATAAGGCCCACCGCTTAAGGTCTTTTTATACTCAATTTCAAAAAAAGTTGCTACCTCTTTTTTTAATTCATCTGAGAAAGGTAGGTAGACATTTATATTATGTTTTCCAGCTCTCTTGAATTCTTCGGGAAAATCTTTCGGTATCCAGCCCAGTATTTTTAACGCTTGTATCAACCGGCCTCGTCTGAGTTTGTAACGTTGATTTAACCTCCTGGCTCCTCTAGCTTGTCTCCTTGTTGCAGCTTTTGATTCCGGCACACCAGTTTCAAACTTATTCAAGGCATCAGCATCCATTGGTATAATTCTACTGCCAGCATCAATAATTCTACCGTTTAAAATTTCAGGTCTGTCGTAGGCATTACTTTCAATGAATGCCCATCCAATTGAGTTAGTGCCAATGTCAAGTCCAAGAATTTTTTTCATAGACTGGGGTGGTTTACAATGTTATACAAAAATGCCCCGAAAACGTCGAGGCTCGTATAAGATTACTACAGAATAATCTTTATTGTGATTTGCTGAAATGAAAGTAAATATTTTTTTTTATGTCACAAAAAAATATCTGTTTGCTTGTAGTAAAATCTTTAGTCCCGTTTCGGTGGGGTTTTTTAATTACAGGCAGCCAAATGCTGCCTAATAATAGATCGTTAAAAAGTAAAAGCCAAAGGCTGCCCGATTGAAGCGGAAAGCCCACAGTGAAGCGCAGCACACCGACGCTGAAAGCTAAGGTGTGCGCAGCGGAACGAGGACTTGCAGCGTAAAGCGGGTTAATAGCTCAAATATGCACAGGCCATAACAGCCCCCATACCATCTATCAAAATCATTTGGCTGCTGTTTTGAATAATAGCTTTCCTTCGTACATTCCCCATCCAAAATAAAATCAATCATGAGAAAAATTGCATTGCTTGCTGTTGCATGTACAGTAACAGTCATTTCATTTGCACAAAGAAAGAATCAATCACAACCTGCTGCTCCTGCATTTGATGAAGCACAGGTATATGGTAAATTAAAGTATCGTTCCATTGGTCCTTACCGTGGCGGGCGTAGCGCTGCTGTAGCAGGCAGTTATAAAAACAAAACTACCTTTTACATGGGCACTACGGGTGGTGGTGTTTGGAAAACAAGTGATGGCGGCAGTAACTGGAAAAATATTTCTGATAAATATTTCGGTTCCTCTATTGGTGCTGTTGCCGTTGCGTCAAGTGATGAAAGTGTTATTTATGTGGGCGAAGGTGAAAACACCATGCGTGGTAATGTGAGTGAAGGCCTGGGTGGTATGTGGCGCAGTGATGATGGCGGACGCTCCTGGAAAAATATTGGTTTAAAAGATGCACGCCATATCATTCGTATTTTGATTCATCCAAAAAATCCTGATGTGGTTACGGTAGCAGCAATGGGTCATTTGTTTGGGCCTAATGAGGAGCGTGGTGTTTACAAAACGGTTGATGGTGGTAAAAACTGGAAGCGGGTGTTGTTTGTAAACAATCAAACCGGCTGCAGTGATTTAGTGGCTGAGCCCGGTAACCCCAATACATTATATGCAGGTATGTGGCGCCTCATACGTACACCTTACAGTTTGGAAAGTGGCGGCGAAGGAAGTGGTTTGTATAAATCAACTGATGGTGGCGAAACATGGACGAATGTGTCTGCAAAGAAAGGTTTGCCCAAAGGCACATGGGGTATTGTGGGTGTTGCTTTTGCTCCAAGTAATACAGAACGTATTTATGCCATTATTGAAAATGCAAACGGTGGATTGTACAGAAGTGATGATGCCGGGGAAACATGGCAACTGATGAGCAGTGATAATAATATCCGTCAGCGTGCATGGTATTATCCCAAAGTGTTTGTGGATCCAAAGAATGCAGATGTAGTCTATTGTCCCAATGTAAATTTTATGCGTAGTCGTGATGGTGGCCGCACGTTTCAATCATTACGCACACCGCATGGTGATCATCATGATTTGTGGATTGATCCTGAAAATGGAGAACGTATGATTGTGGCCGATGATGGTGGTGCACAGGTAAGCTTTGATGGCGGTAACAACTGGAGTACGTATATGAATCAACCTACTGCACAGTTTTACCGTGTGAGTACGGATAACAGTTTTCCTTACCACATCCTGGGTGCACAACAGGACAACTCCACTGTACGTATTAAAAGCAGAACAAGCGGTTTGGGTATTACTGAACAGGATTGGCAAAGTACTGCAGGCAGTGAAAGCGGTTATGTGGTAGCTGATCCCAACAATCCTGATATTGTGTATGGCGGTAACTATGGTGGTTATCTTTCACGATTGGATCATCGCACAGGAGAAAACCGTGCCATCAATGTATGGCCCGATAACCCCATGGGTGCCGGTGCTGATGTGCAGCGCTATCGCTTTCAATGGAACTTCCCCATTTTCTTTTCGCCACACAATCCTAAAAAATTATACACAGCAGGTAATGTATTATTTGCAACGGAAAACGAAGGACAAAGCTGGACGGCATTAAGCGGTGATTTAACCACCAATGATAAGAGCAAACAAAAATCAAGCGGTGGTCCTATTACACAGGACAATACTTCGGTTGAATACTATTGCACCATTTTTACAGCTACAGAAAGTTTTACAGAAAAAGATTTATTGTGGACGGGCAGTGATGATGGTTTGATTCATGTAAGTAAAGACGGTGGTAAGAATTGGGAAAATGTTACACCCAAAGATGCACCGCAGTGGATGATGTGGAATTGTGTAGATGTGGATCCGTTTAAAAAAGGTGCAGCGTATTTTGTAGGTACCCGTTACAAAGTAGATGATTACACACCATACATCTACAAAACAGAAGATTATGGTAAATCATGGAAGCTCATTACCAATGGTATTAACAAAATGCATTTTACAAGAGCCATGCGTGCCGATAAAAAGCGTGCAGGTTTGCTCTATGCAGGTACTGAGTTTGGTATGTACATTTCATTTGATGATGGAGCAAGCTGGAAGCCGTTTCAGTTAAACATGCCTGTAGTACCCATTACAGATATGACGATTAAAGAAAATGATTTGATTGTAGCTACTCAGGGCCGTAGTTTTTATGTACTGGATGATTTGAGTGTGCTGCAACAAGTAAATGCAAGTGCTGCTGCAAAGAATCTGCATGTGTTTGATGTAAACCCTGCATGGCGTATGCAGGCCAGTCCGTTTTCACGTTTCTTTGGTGCACCACGTAATGCAGGTGCTAATCCGCCAAGTGGTGTGGTGATTCATTATCATGCATTAAATGTAACGGATAGTACCAAAGCTTCTGTAACCATTATGGATAAAAACAAAAAAGTGATCAAAACTTTTGCAACGGATGGTAAAGACAATAAGCTGGAGATCAGCAAAGGGCTCAATCAGTTTAACTGGGATTTGAATTATCCGCCTGCTGAATCAACTGAAGGAATGATTTTATGGACAGGTACACCCGGCGCTATCACTGCAGCACCCGGAACATATTATGCAAAAGTAAAAGTGGGAACCGATTCTGCTGAAGTGCCATTTACTGTTGTGGCAGATCCCAATTACAAAACAACACAGGCGGAGTATGAAGAACAGTTTAATTTTCTGATAACGATTCAAAGCAAGTTTAACGAAATACAAAAAGGCATCAAAGACCTGCGTGCTGTGCGTTCTCAAATCAATGAGTTTATTGCAAGGCAGGGTAAGGACTGTCCCAAAGAAGTAAAGGATATGGCAACGGCTATCAACAAAGAACTCACTGCCATTGAAGAAACCCTGTATCAAACCAAATCAAAGAGCGGGCAGGATCCGTTGAACTTCCCCATCCGTATCAATGATAAGATGAGTGGTTTGTTTGATGTGGTAAACAGTGGTATTGCTGCACCCAGTAAACAATCAAAAGAATTTTATGCTGAGTTAAGTGCCCAGGCTGATGCACAGTTAAACAAGTTGAAGAAGATCATGAGTGATGATGTGCCGAAGTTCAATCAACTGATCAGAGAAAAGAATTTGAATGTGATAGGAGTGAAGTAAAGGGGATAGAAATCATAATAATAAAAAGCCGCAAAGAAAGTATGCTTTGCGGCTTTTTTTCTTTGCGGCTTTGCGTGAAATGTATTCTACAAATTCAGCCAATACTGAAACTTGAGCACCACGCCTCTGTTTTTATTTTTGAACAATGGGTCAGTAAAATAATTATCTGTGTAAACGATGAACAGGTCGCTCATGGGTTTAAAGCGCCATTGAAAGCGGCTGTTGATATTGAAGTTGTTGTTTTGTGTGTTGAGCTGCAAAAATGTAGTCCAGAAAACGGAAGTGGAAAAATTAATTTCAACACGAGGTGAAATTAAAAACAAAGTAGTGCTGCCAAAGCGTTCGGGAAATTGCAGGCGGTTGTATTCCATATTTAAGGTAAAATTACCCCACGGTTGAATTCGGTAAGTTACACGCCCGCTTAACTGAAATAAAGAACCATTGTAAAAGCTTCCGTAACGTATGCCTGCTTCTCCGGCTAATGCTTTTCTGCCATCCGTTTCATAATTCAGCTCAGCCTGTGTAAAATGATACATGGCTCTGGGTAAAGCATCGCCACCCGAAGTAAAGCGAAACGGAAACAATAAATTGATTTGCTGGTTATCAATATTCAGGCTGAATTCTGAAGTGTTTTTAAATCCTATTTCATAGCTGAGTGTGTTGTTTCTTTCATTAAACGTTCCGTTTGGATTGAGTACCATAAATGTTTCCAATCCTATTGTGTGCTGATTGATCCTGCCTTTTTTGGGATAGATTACATAATTTGTTTCATTAAAAACGCCTGTATAGCCCAGCCGGATGGTAGTGTCTTTTTCAGCATCATAATTTTCAATACGTTGCAAAAAACCCATATCAGCATAAAAATTGGAGCCAATTACACTTACATCCACAACACTGTTTAATGAACGGCCGGAGTAAGCTGCTCCTGTATTCCAGTAAATGTTATTGTTGGTAATTGTTGGTTTCCATGAGTAATGATAACCTGCCCATGCACGCCATAAGCCGGGTTTGTCAACAAAATTTAATTCTATACCTGCGTTTCGTCCATATTTGTTCAAAGGGTCTTTTCTTTGTTCTTCATCATTCATAAACGTAGTACGGTTATTAAAATACCCTTTTATTAATGAGCGATCCAGTACACGTTGGCTAATTGCTGCAGATGAATAATTTGCAGGTATGTAATTCTCTTTTCTTCCGGTTTGCATACTCAGCAAACCAATTCTTGTTTTTTTGGTAAGGTTTCCGCTTAGTCTTGCCCCGCCAATAATGGGTATGGGTAAAGCATCAGGGCCTAAACCAATTCTTCTTGAAAAATAAGGACGGATAGGCGGAATGCCAAAAGATGAAAACACATCATCGTTTTCCAAAAAGAAATTTCTGCGTTCGGGAAAAAAAATACTGAAGCGTGTAAGATTTGTTACCTGCCTGTCTACTTCCACCTGCGAAAAATCCGGATTGGCTGTAAGGTCTAAATTTAGTGATGGTGTAACAGCAACTTTTGCATCAAAGCCTGCATTAACTGTGCTTATCAATTTTCCATCTGTTTGGTTATTGATATTATTGTTGCTGATAGTATAGGGGATAAATGAAATATTGGTACCCGGCGGTGGTGGTACATCATCCCATACCAGTGCACCTGTATAGCCTAAATCCTTAAAATCAAAATTCACCGTCATTCGTGTCCATGTACTGTACTCATTATTCTTTACATCATTACGGAAGAACTGGATACCCCATATTTTTTTATCAGCCTGGTAGCGGAGTGTTTTAAATGGAATAGCAATCTCTGCCGTCCATCGATCGTTATAGAGCTTTGTTTTGCTGAACCATTTATTATCCCAGCTTAAATTAAAATCTTCTGTGCTGCTGAATATAATGTCTTCACTCTGCACATTATAAGCACTTACCTGAAACATAAAACCATTGGTACGCTGGTTTACAGGATCAATAATTACAGTAAAGGCATCATTTTCAAAAAAGCGGTTATCTCTCCGCAGGTTTTGAATTACATGATAATTGGTGTCATAAGCAATTACGCCGATGTAAATGTTTTTATCATCATAGGTTATGCGTACTTCTGTTTGGCGTGTTGCCGATGCTGTATCTATTGGCCATTTTTGCCAAAAACCTGTAGCCGTATGTTTTATTTTCCAGCTGTTTTCACTCAGCTCACCATCTAATTTTATTTGTTCCGGTGTTTTGGAAATTAATAAACGATAGGTTTCCTGATGTTTGGTGCCATCAATAATTGATTGTGCTTGCAGGTATGCAATTTTTGCAACTGAAAGAAGGAGTACAAATAAGCATTTTTTCATAGCCTCATCACAAAATGGACTGCAAGTTCTTTGATTTTTTTGAGATGGGAGGAATAATTATTTGGGCGGAACATATAAAACACAACTGCTTTGTACGTTTAAAAGCAATACTTTTTGTTTTTCAAAGTGTTGCTTTTAAATTTGAGTTTAATCATTTAATAAGTCCGGTCTTCGTTGCTCTGTGCGTTGTAAAGCCTGTTCATACCGCCATTCCTCAATCTTTTTTAAATCGCCGCTTAATAAAATATCAGGTACTTTCAGATCACGGAATTCGGCCGGCCTTGTATATACAGGCGGCGCTAATAAATTATCCTGAAACGAATCAGTCAGTGCAGATGTTTCGTCATTCAATACACCGGGAATTAAGCGGCCGATGCAATCTGCCAATACAGCTGCTCCCAATTCACCACCGCTTAATACATAATCTCCAATGGAAATTTCTTTGGTTACATACAATTGACGGATGCGTTCATCAATACCTTTGTAATGACCGCAAATGAGTAAGATATTTTCTTTCAATGAAAGTTGATTCGTCATTCGTTGGTTCAATCGTTCACCATCGGGTGTGAGATAAATAATTTCATCGAACTTTTTTTGCTGTTGCAGTTCATCAATGGCTTTGGCCAATGGTTCGCACATCATTACCATACCGGCACCACCGCCGTATTGATAATCATCCACCTGCCCGTATTCATTCACGGCCCATTTACGCAGGTGATGAACGGTTACTATAAGCAATCCTTTTTCCTGCGCCCGTTTCATAATGGAATGATTGAGTGGGCTTTCCAATAATTCAGGAACAACAGAAATGATGTGGATGTGCATAAAGCAAAGATAAGTTTCACTCAGTCATGTATTCATCTAAATCTCTCCGCTCTTTCTTCGTAGGCCTTCCAACCTTGCTCAGGCGTTTGCCCGTATGGAAGGAGGAGGCAATGAATTGAATTCGTTCCAGTTCTTCAGCAGGAGTAATATCAATGTAGTATTTTACAGCCTCACTGTATTGTACACGTTTCTCCAATAAGCCTGTTACTTTTATACGCCATCGTTTAACTTCTGTTTTTACTTCATACTCATCACCAATGCTCACCTGTTTGGATGCTTTACAGGCATCACCATTGTATTTTACTTTACCCTTGTCGCAGGCATCTCCTGCCTGGCTTCTTGTTTTAAAAAGCCGGATAGCCCATAGGTATTTATCCAGCCGAAGTTTTTCTTTTCCTTCCATAACAAATGCAAATTAAAGAATTGGTTTTGATTATATTCGAAGCCTAATCTTTCAGTTATGAAAAAGTATGTGCTGGTAATTTGCTTTTTACTCATTGGCGTTTTTGCAAATGCTCAGTTTAAAGCGGATAAAATTAAATGGACAAAAGATGGTACGGCCATGTATGAACATGCGAATGGCGCTGTTGTAAAGACGATGTTAAAAACGGGGCAACAACAAACCTTATTGCCTGCTGAAGTGCTGAAGCAAAACAGCAACACAATTTCAATCAAAGACTTTGAGGTAAGTAATAATGAGCAATTTATTTTAATTTTTACAAACACCGCACGTGTATGGCGCTACAACACCAAAGGTGATTACTGGCTGTATGATGCTGCTTCTAAAACCATGAAGCAAATCGGAAAATCGATGCCTGCACAATCGCTGCTGTATGCCAAACTTTCTCCTGATGGTAAACAGGTAGCCTATGTTTCGCAAAACAATATTTATGTGGAAGATCTAACATCAGGCATTGTCAACGCTATTACATCAACCGGCAATACGCCCAAACTCATCAACGGTACATTTGATTGGGTTTATGAAGAGGAGTTTGGCTGCAGGGATGGTTTCAGATGGAGTGCAGATGGTAAACGCATTGCTTACTGGCAGGTGGATGCCAATCAAATCCGTGATTATTATATGCTCAATACAACCGACAGTAATTATTCAAAAGTGATTCCCGTTGAATATCCTAAAGTAGGTGAGCAACCTTCGCCAGTTAAAATAGGAGTGGTAAATGTAACGGATGGTAACACAGTGTGGATGAAGATTCCCGGCGACCCGGCCAATAATTATTTACCACGTATGGAATGGAGCGGAGCAGATGAATTGATTGTACAGCAACTCAACCGCAAACAAAATCAAAGCTCTTTGTATTTCTGCAACGCAACAAACGGAACTGCCAATTTATTTTATAAGGAAACGGACAGTGCATGGATTGATATTAAAAGCCGCTGGAATGATGATGACCCACGTGGATGGGAATTTATCAATGGCGGAAAGGAATTTTTATGGGTGAGTGAAAAAGATGGCTGGCGACATGTTTATAAAATTGATCGTAGCGGAAAAGAAACCCTGCTTACCATCGGCAACTATGATATTGAAACCATCAATGCCTGGAATGAATCAACCAATGAATTGTATTTCACCGCATCGCCTGATAATCCTGTTCAACGTTATCTGTACAAAGTAAAAATGGACGGGAAAAGTAAAGCGGTGCGTGTAACACCTGCAAACTATAACGGCACCAATACGTATGAACTTTCTCCGGGTGGTTGGTATGGTATGCACAGTTTTACCAGCAGGGTGTTTGCACCCATGAACCAGATGCTGCAATTACCATCTCACAAACCTGTTGTGGGAACGGATATGTTGCTTACTGCCAAACCCGGCAACAGAGATAATCTTGAATTCTTTACCATTACTACAGATGATGGAGTCACCATGGATGCATGGATGAGTAAACCCATCAACTTTGACAGCACTAAAAAATATCCGGTGGTGTTGTATGTGTATAGTGAACCTGCTGCTACAACAGTAGAAGATAATTTTTATGCAGGTAATAATTTTTTATACAATGGCAACTTTAACAATGATGGCTATTTCTATGTTTCATTCAATAGCAGGGGCACACCCACATTAAAGGGAGCTGCATGGCGTAAAAGTATTTACCGCCAAATTGGTCGCATTAATATTCGTGATCAGGCAATGGGGATGAAAAAGTTACTGGAGCAGCGCAAATATCTTGACACATCACGTGTGGCCGCATGGGGCTGGAGTGGTGGCGGATCATCTACTTTGCATTTGCTGTTTCAATATCCGCAGCTATTTAAAACAGGTATTTCCATTGCTGCTGTTGCCAATCAATTGTTTTACGACAATATTTACCAGGAGCGTTACATGGGTTTACCACAGGAGAATAAAGATGATTTTACGAAAGGTTCACCCATTACCTATGCTAAAAATTTTAAAGGTAATTTATTATACATCCATGGTACAGGCGATGATAATGTACATTACAGTAATGCAGAAGTGCTGGTGAATGAATTGATCAAATATGGTAAGCTGTTTCAGTTTATGCCTTATCCAAACAGAACACACAGCATTAGTGAAGGGCAGGGTACTTTTCAGCATTTGAGTAAATTGTTTACTGCTTATTTAAAAGAGAAATGCCCGCCGGGAGCCAGATAGTATACATTTTACATTTTAAAAACGAAGTACCAATCCTATTCCATTGGATGTTGTACCTGCTTCAATTGTTAGAGGTTCTAATTGGCCTTTTCTTGCTTTGTAGTTAAATAACTGAAGGCTTTGTCTGAAATTATTAAAAGCAGAGAGTGCAATAACAGTGCCCGCTATTTGCACACCTAAACCTGCTGATGTTAAAATAATACCACCTGTATTGTTTGAAGCATTACTGTAGTAGTAATTATTATTCAGTAATGCTAAACCAACGAGCCCCATTGCTAAACCGCCGCCTTCTAATATTAAACCTGTAGTGCGTTTGCGTCTTGCTTTTTCAATAAGATTGTTCACATTTTTATCTGCACTTCGAAGTGCATTTTCAAATTCAACAGGTGAAACTCTTGTAGTGCCTAAATAAAATCTTGTTTGCCCGAATGCCGGATTATAAATCCATGCACTGTCATTACCTCTTTGCCGCAGGGCTCTTTTATCTGCTCTTGTTTGCGTAAAAGCCGTAAGAACGCATAACATAAATACTGTTACTAAAAGAAAGTTGAGTAATAATTTCATAAAAGTGATTTATAAAATGCATTACAATTCAGTATGAAAAAAAGTTGAAAATGAATTGTGAATTTGCAGCTCTCTAAATTAGAGAAGCGCCCGGGAGAGCGCTTCACATCATTGTGTTTGTTTAATGGTTAACGGCCAAAATATTTGTTTACTGCTTCTACACGATTATTTACATGAAGTTTTTCATAAATATGGTAAACATGTTTGCGAACGGTTTCTGCACTAATACCCAGTTCTCCTCCAATTTCCTTATAAATTTTTCCCTGAGAGAGTCGCTCCAGTATTTCTTTTTCTCTGCGGCTGAGTACAGCCACTTCTTCATTCTGCACGGGTGAAGATGTTACTTCTTCCTGTACGGGTAAATGTTTAAACGCATTTACCACTTTCATGGCAATCTGGCTGCTCATGGGTGCACCGCCTTCAACCAATTCACTGATGGCTTCCGTTAATTTTGCGGGAGATGATTTTTTTAATATGTAGCCACTGGCGCCTGCCCGTAATGCTTCAAATATTTTTTCCTCCTCCTCATATACCGTACACATTAAAAACAAAATTTCAGGATGATGTGCCTTCAATTCACGAACAATATCAATGCCGCTGATGCTGCCAAGACCGATATCCATTAATACGACCTGGGGTTTCACCAGAGGTATTTTTACCAACGCTTCTTCACCTGTAGCAAAAGAAGCAGTGAGCATACAGTTGTCACTAAGCTCAATAATCTGTTCAAGGGCCTGACGGATGTCTGTTACATCCTCCACAATACAAACCGAAACTTTATTCATACTATAAAATTGCATTCTTTATTTGTAATGAACAATACCCCAAAGCGGGTGGTGATAAAATGTATTGTAAAAAATCAGACATCAGGATTATGACCCTGATAATGAGGCCAGATAAGATGATGGGATATTTTCGGCTTCATGGCCTATTCACTACTTCCTTACCATCAGCACATACTTCTGCTTAAAAAATTCTTCCTTAAACAATTGTTCAATTTCCCAGATTAAAGGGTGTAAGCCGCTGTCGTGAATTTCCTGATGCAGGTCGCCCCCTTTTAAGCAAATCAATCCGCCGTAATACATTTCATCACCTGCTTTTACACTTTTGCCCTGACCTTTTGCTTTTAGAATGGGCTGGCTCCACATCCATAAATCACGAAGCGGTGCTACGGCCCGGCTTACTACATAATCAAATTTTCTGTTTTTGATTTCTTCAGTACGGGTATGTTGGGTAGTTACATTGGTAAGTCCAATATGCAGTGCCACTGCTTCCACCACTTTTAATTTTTTACCAATGCTATCCGTTAAATGAAATTGTACTTCAGGAAATACGATGGCCAGCGGTATGCCCGGAAAACCTCCACCTGTACCTAAGTCAGCTATTTGCGTGCCCGGTTCAAAATCAAAAACGGCAGCTATGGATAAAGAATGCAGCACATGTTTTTCATACAAACTGTCAATATCTTTTCTGGAAATGACATTGATTTTTTCATTCCATTCTGTGTACACCTCTTTTAACAAACGTAATTGTTCTGTTTGCTGTGGTGTGAAATCAGTAAAATAGTTGAGTACTGCTTCCATTACTTCCAATGCGTTTTCGGTTTTTTAAATAAGGTGTTTGCAAATAAGAGGTAATATAACCATTGCCATATATCCAGAAAAGGATATATCCAAAACAAATCACCTTCACCCAATTTACGCATGGTGCTGTAGTAAATAATGCCCTGCACTACAAAACGAAATCCAAATACGGCAAGTGCCATCCACCAGCAATAAAAAAGGATACTTGCTATTAAAGCCGGATAAAATAAAAAATGACTTAACGAAAACAAGGCCAATAAAAACTTATGGCTGCTCTTATAAAATTTACTGGTGGTATAATGTCTTGTTTTTTGACTGCGCCAAGTGCTCCATCTGTTCTTTGCTTTACTGTAGGTAAAAGCTTCTTTATCAATTACAATTGCGGTATTCTCTTTGGTAGCCACACGGTTAATAAACAAATCATCATCACCGCCGGGTAATTGATTGTGCATGCTGAAACCTTTGTTGCGAAAGAACAGGTCTTTTTTATACGCCAGATTCCGGCCCACACCCATATATGGCATGCCTGCCAATGCATAAGAAAAATATTGCAGGGCGCTCATGTAGGTTTCAAAACGTATGAGTTTATTGAGCAGGCCGGGTTCTTTTGTATATGCTCCATAGCCCAGTACAATTTCTTTTCCGGGTGCAAATGCGTCCTGCATATGATGAATCCAGTTAGGACTTGCAGGTTTGCAATCAGCATCAGTCAACAGCAGCAGTTCATATTTTGCTTCTTTAATACCTATGCTTAATGGAAATTTTTTTCCTGAAATAAATTTTGCTTCCTGCTTGAGCTCAACAGGCCGCAGGTTTTTAAATGGACGTTGTAAATATTCCAAAACATATTTACTATCATCATAGGAGTTATCATTGACGGCTACCACTTCAAACGTTGATGTGTATTGTTGCTGTAATACATCAGGTAAATTATCGGCCAGGTTTTGTGCTTCATCTCTGGCACAAATGATTACAGATACCGGATGCTGCTGCAATACATTGCGTTTTGGTTTTTTGTAAACTGCCAAACGCACAAAAAACCACAGATAATAAAACACCTGAATAGCTGCAAGAACGCAGCATGCAATAAATAGAATTTTGGGCCAATCAATTATCATAAGCGCTGCGAAAGTATTGTATTGAAGGGAAACGAACGTTTTCACAGGAATGAAGTTGCCCACGTTGAAATGAAAAGTGTGGATAGCGGATGGTAAAAACCTGGTTAGTAACTTAAAACCTGTGGGTTGCAGGCCGATGGCTTTTCCCATTGGGGTAAGTGGCAAGGGGGCTTTATCTTTGCCGCCTTTATGGCAGCATTATCATTTCAACTTCATACTACTGATACAGCTAGCAAAGCAAGGGCAGGAACTATTACAACAGACCATGGCCGTATTGAAACGCCCATCTTTATGCCTGTGGGTACAGCGGGCAGTGTAAAATCGCTCACATCACAGCAGTTGTATGAAGAGGTGAAAGCACAAATCATTTTGGGTAATACCTATCATTTGTATTTACGCCCCGGTGTTGAAGTGCTGGAAGAGGCACGGGGGTTGCATCAGTTTAACGGATGGCATAAGCCGTTATTAACGGATAGTGGTGGCTATCAGGTTTTTTCTTTGGCTAATAACAGAAAGATAAATGAAGAAGGTGTGGTGTTTCAAAGCCATATTGATGGCAGCAGACATTTGTTTACGCCCGAAAATGTAATGGATGTGCAAAGAAGTATTGGTGCCGATATTGTAATGGCGTTTGATGAATGTCCGCCCTACCCAAGTGAGTATAAGTATGCGCATAAAAGCATGGAGTTAACGCATCGCTGGCTGGACAGATGCATCACTCAATTTAACAGCACACCTGATAAGTACGGTTTTACTCAAAATCTTTTTCCTATAGTACAAGGCAGCACCTACAAAGATTTGCGTACTGCATCCGCTCAGTTTGTTGCGTCTAAAAATTTAACCGGATGCGCCATAGGTGGCTTGAGCGTAGGCGAACCTGAAGAAGTGATGTATGAGTTTACCGAACTGTGTTGTGATGAACTGCCTGTACAAAAGCCACGATACCTCATGGGCGTAGGTACACCATGGAATATTCTGGAATGTATTGCATTGGGTGTAGATATGTTTGATTGTGTAATGCCCACACGTAACGGTCGTAATGCCATGTTATTTACCAGTAAAGGCGTTATTAATATTGATAATAAGAAATGGGAAAAAGATTTTTCGCCTATTGATGATGGCATTGATTGTGCTATGAGTGCTTATTACAGCAAAGCGTATCTGCGCCACCTCATTAAGGCAAAAGAAATTACCGGACTTACCATTGCAAGTACCCATAACCTTGCTTTTTATTTATGGCTGGTAACAGAAGCACGGAAACGAATTATTGACGGAAGTTTTGCAGGATGGAAAAATGAGATGGTAGCGGTGTTAAAAACGAGGTTGTGATGAACTGTCCACGGTCCACAGTCGACAGACCACAGCAGCGTTTTCATTTTTTCACTTTAGATTTTATGAATAAGTCTCAACTATGAGAAACGGCTATGGTCTGTGGATCGTTGACCGTCGACCGTTGACCGTGGTCCGTCAATTTGTTTAACCTTCCATTAAACCACAGTTTCCTTACTTTGCATCTTCATGAAATTATTAGATAAGTACATATTGAGGTTTTTTATGAAAACCTTCTTTTTTTCACTGGCGCTTTTTACAGTGATCACCATTGCTGTAGATGCCAGCGAAAAAGCTGAGGATTTTATTAAAAGCGGGTTAAATGCAGGTGAAATTGCCAGCAAATACTATCTGGGTTTTATACCGCATATGATTAGTTTGCTTTTTCCTGTGTTTGTGCTGATTGCGGTAGTTTTTTTTACATCACGTCTGGCAGCACGTACTGAGGTGGTGGCTATACTCAGTACAGGAGTGAGCCTGAAACGTTTTCTGTTACCTTACTGGATAGGCGGTATTCTCCTGGCTTTATTACTTGGAGTTGCCAATCATTTTCTTATACCATCTGCTAATAAAATAAGAACAGATTTTGAAGAACAGTATATTGATATGGGAGCCATAAATAATCCCAACGTTCGCTATCTCAATAATATAAGCCTCCGGATTGATTCGTTTACTTACGGAGGCATCCGTTCCTTTGATACGGTTTCAAAATTAGGACAGGGATTTTTCATGGATAAAATTGTTGGAAATAAGGTAGTATACAACCTGCGTAGCGATAATTTTGCATGGGATACAGCAAAAAAGATCTGGCGATTGGAAAATGTAATTGAACGGAAAATTGATGGGTTAAAAGAAACCGTTACAAAAATTGATACACAGTATATCAACTTTGGCTATAAGCCTATTGATTTATCAACAGATGAACATTTAAAAGACAAATTAAAAACTCCGGCTTTGAACAAATTCATCGGTCGTGAACAGTTACGTGGTTCAGAAACGGTGAATGCCCTTCTTTTTGAGCGGTACAGAAGAGATGCTTATGCTATCTCAGTGATTGTGATGACAATGATAGCAGCAATACTCGCCTGCCGTAAAGTGCGTGGCGGAAGTGGTTTGCACCTGGCTCTGGCTTTCATAATAGGGGTAACCTTTATAGTGTTTGATAAGTTTTCAATGGTATTTTCAACCAAGGGAAATTTTCCGCCACTAATTGCAGCATGGCTGCCTTGTGTGCTGTTTGCCGGGCTGGCATTATGGTTATATAAGCGGGCGCCCAAATAAAGGCTCTGTGTAAAGTGTATACGTAACCTCTGGTTACCTGTAATTTTTCCGGGTTAAAATAAAACACAACCTCTTTTTTTCTAAACCTCAATAAACTATCTTAAACAGTGAAATGTGCTGCTTATGTATTGTTGTACATGAGGCTTACAAAAAGCTTGAACAAATGTTGGAGAAGCAATACTTTTTCCCCTTGTGATAAATAAAAGCCAACAGGAACGATTCACTCCGGCGGAGAGATAGAGACTGTTCAATTGAAAACAGAACCCCGAACGGAGCGCCGCAATGCTGACCCCTCGTATGTGCCGCCGCCGGCTCAAAAAAAATCATAAAAAATTCAGAAAGCATGGCTTCGGTAAGTGTATTCTAAAACTTTTCCATTTAAAGCATGTTAGAGCTATGCCCGATTGATTTACCTTTGGGTTCAACGATTGTGTTAACCATTTTTACATTTTAAATATTGTTTATGGGCATTATTAAAGACCGGTTTAAGGCAAAGGCTGATGCAGCAAATACAGAAATTAAACAACTTATTAAGGACCACGGTAATAAAGTAATAGGTGAAGTAACCCTGAGCCAGATTTATCAGGGTATGCGTGGTATAACCGGGCTTGTAACCGAAACCAGCTTGCTTGATGCACAGGAAGGTATCCGTTTTCGTAGTTATTCTATTCCTGAATTACAGGAGAAACTTCCCAAAGCGCCTAAAGGTGAGCAACCTTTGCCAGAAGGTTTGTTTTATTTAATGCTGATTGGTGATTTGCCTGATGTTGAAATGAGCAACCGTGTTACAGATATCTGGCAACGCCGCAGCCATGTACCCAATCATGTGTTTGCAGCTATTGATGCATTGCCCATCAACACACATCCTATGACCATGTTTGTAGTGGGTGTAATGGCTTTGCAAACGGAGAGCTATTTTGCCAAAGCCTATGCTGATGGCATCAATAAGAAAGATTACTGGGAGCCTATTTTTGATGATGCGATGATTTTGATAGCCCGTTTGCCACGTATTGCAGCCTATATCTATCGCCGTAAGTATAAAAACAATGAACATATTCATCCAAACGGATTGCTTGATTGGGCCGGTAACCTGGCACACATGCTGGGTTACGATGATCATGGTTTTATGGAGCTGATGCGTTTGTACATGACCATCCATGCTGATCATGAAGGTGGTAATGTAAGTGCCCACACTACACATCTTGTAGGAAGTGCACTGAGCGATCCTTATTTGAGCTATGCTGCAGGTATGAATGGACTTGCCGGCCCCCTGCACGGATTGGCAAACCAGGAAGTGATTAAATGGATATTTGAAATGCAGGAAGAGTTGAATACAGATGCACCTTCAAAAGAACAGATTGCAGAATATGTAAAGAAAACGCTGAGTGAAGGCAAAGTAGTACCGGGTTATGGTCATGCAGTTTTGCGCAAAACAGATCCACGTTTTACAGCTCAGATGGAGTTTGGTAAGCTGCATATGCCTGATGATAAATTGGTAAATACGGTTTGGAATATTTATGAAGTAGTGCCGCCCATCTTACAAAGCCTGGGCAAAATCAAAAATCCATGGCCTAATGTGGATGCACACAGCGGTGCTTTGCTGGTACATTATGGATTAAAAGAGTATGAGTACTATACTGTATTGTTTGCAGTGAGCCGTGCATTGGGTGTAATGGCAAGTTTGATTTGGGATAGAGCATTAGGTTTGCCATTAGAGCGTCCTAAATCTGTAACTACAGAACTGGTGAAGTTGTGGCTTGATGGAAAAGATAATATCTGGGGCGAATAACTTTTTATTTTAAATAGTAATTTGAAAATCCCGCATTATGCGGGATTTTTTGTTGTTATAAAAATACCTGCAATAATAATTTTATCTTTAAAGCAACCTTAAACACAATCGTATGAGAAAATTTTTTACAGTAGCCATTCTGTTTTTATATTCAGTTACATCCGCACAGCTTCTTCAGGACAATTTCAGCTCATATGTAACCGGTAATGACTTAAATAACCAGGGAGGCTGGAGTAACAATTCTTCTAACCCGGGTGGTGGAGGTAATTGTGCAGGCGCCATTTGTGACAATCAAAAAATTGCTGCTACATCATTATCATTTCCGGGATATGGTAGTTCGGGCAAATCAATAATAACCGGACCCGGCAGAGATGCAACAGGTAAGGGATGGGCTTCAAATATTACAAGCGGCTCTGTTTATGCATCATTCTTAATTAATTTTTCAGATATTGTTTGTACCAGTACCTGCAGTTCTGAGTTTGGTTTCTTCAGATTGGTAAACAGAAGCAGTAATTTCAGTTTTGCAGTGCGGATGCTGGCTAAAAAAGCAACTGCATCCTCATTTCAATTGGGGGTTGAAAAAGGAAGTGGAGGTAATAAAGTATTTACAACCAATGCTTATAATTTTAATACTACGTACCTGGTAGTATTAAAGTACATCATTAATTCAGGTTCAACTACTGATGATGTAATGCAGTTGTACATAAATCCTGATATGTCTGCTGCAGAACCTGCATCAGCTGAACTTAACAGCAATCTGGGAACTGATGCCGGCAGCATTGATATTGCGGCGGTGCAGTTTAATTTTAATTCAGCAGGGTTACTGCCTGCCGGTAATTACGGGATGTTAACGGTTGCCACACAATGGAGCCAACTTACATTTACTCCGGCTTCTGTTAACAACCCTGACCGTGATTTTTCCGGTGTAAAAGTATTTGCATCTTCATCATCCCAGGCAATATTTCAAATAAGCAGCAGACGAGCTGATAATATTACTATAGAAGTAACAGATGTGATGGGAAGGGTAGTTCTACGCCGGCATGAAAAGCTGCAAACAGGTGCTAATAGTTTTATAATGCCCACAGTGAGTTTTTCAAAAGGTGTTTATAGTGTAAGGGCTGTGAGCAGCAAAGGTGTTTCAGCAGCTGTACGTTTTATGCATTAATAAAACAAATCGGTTTATAATCGCCGTTTCTTTTTGGGAGCGGCTTTTTTCTTTTTGTTTTTTGGTTTAAGGAGAGGTGAAATATTCATCCGCTTTGCTTCTTCATTCCAGGCGGCGGCGCCTATGAGTAAAGCTTCCACATTAAACGTTGCGATCTCTTTTTTATGTGTGAATGTTACGCCCGCCATGATGGCTCTTCCTTTTTGCTCCAGTTGCGGCCATGCAAACACCAGATCTTTTCCTCTGCAAAAAACAAGTTCTATTCCATCCTTTACTGCATTGATATAACAAAACATTCCAAAATAGTGATAGAAGGGGATTTTAAAACTCAGTTTTTCTTCAATGTGAGGAACTGTAGTGAACAGTAACTCACGCAGGGCCTCTGCTATTTCCCTCTTGGCATCGGGTAATGATTCAATATAGTCGTTAACAAGGCGGTTCATGATACTTTACGTAATACGAAGGTTTTTACGCAATTGATAAAATTTCAACAACGTACCTAAGCCATCGGTCAACGGGTGTGCTGGTTTTTCAAAAATGCTTTTACCAGCTTCTTTACATCTTTCAATTCCTGTTGTTGTAGTAAAATAAAACTGTTTTCAGCAAAAACACCTGTTACTTCTTCCTGCTCATTCATATTTTCATACACCATACTGCGAAATGGATTGCTGTAATCTTTAGCCCTGCTGTCGTAAATACCTTTAACCATCCATTCTTTTGTTTTAAGGAATTGTGTAAACAGTTCAGTAATTGTTTCCTTTGAAAATTGTTTAATGCCTTTTAACTCAGCATAAGAAGCTAAAGCGTGTTGTAATTTATGTGTTGCGTATAAATCAGATTGTTGTGCATAAAATTCATGTACTGCATTCCAGCTTTTTATCTTTCCCGAAACAATCTTTTTTTGCAGGGCACTAAGTGCTGCTGCTTCCATTAATTGACCGCCCACATTTACCCAGGCTTTTCGCTTACCCGGTTTTGAAATTTTTTTGCTCAGCAGTATTACATTACCAATGGTATTAACCTTTGCATAATACAGTAATTCTTCAGACGCATATACTGCTATCAACTCTTGAAATATATGATAGCTTTGTCTTACTTTCATCAAAACTGTATTGCGTTTGCTGTTTTCAAAACCATCAGCAATAATTTCTAAAGCATCTGCAGTTTTATCATTGGATGTAAGCAATGCTTTTCCTTTTTTGATGCATAAGGCATTACTGTAATGTTTGGCTGCATTTTCTTTTTTTAAGGCAGCTTTGCCGGTTAATAATTCCAGAAGTTTAAGTGCTTCAAAAATTTCATTCACCGTATCGGGTGCTAAATAGCTGTAATCTAAGTGTTGTGTTTTATCAGTTCGTTTATCTCTGTCAGCATATTTCCAGGCGTTACGTGCCAGTGCATACATGTTGTATAAAAACCAATATGCAGGCATCACCTGCAATTGATTCTTACTTTCATTATTACTTACTAAAGAAAAAGGAATGGGAATCCTCAATTCCGCCGGATAATCACCTTTGGCCAATAACGTATAGGATGCAAATTTTGTATTGTGTTTGATGCTTACACTTAATGCGGGCCAGAAGCCACGGCCTGCAATCAACTCACCATCTGCACTCCGGCTATTATGATTGCTGCCCAGGGTTGCACCTGCAGCAATATTACTTTGGCCCATTACTGTAGCAGCACACAAAAAGGAATTATTATGATGCTGTTCGTGAGCTGGAAAGATGAGTGAGTTTAATACTTCACAGCAGGAAATGGTAGCATTATTACCCAAATAAGAATTGATAAGTCTTGCACCATATTTTAACTGTGAGTGCGATGATAAATAAAAACGAACCGCTTTTACTCCATAAAACACCCTGCATCCTTCACCTATAATTCCGTTTACCAGTTCACATCCTTCACCTACCTGTGAACTCGATTGTTCATTAGAATTTATGGTTACATTTTTGATTTTATTAGCGCCTTTAATGTAAGCATGTGATCCTATCCATACATCTTTAATAATTCGTACGCTTTTAATAACCGTTCTGTCGCCCACTTTGCCATAATAGCCACGCAGCTTATCAAACTTCTGTTCAGTAAACTCCAGGAATTTCTGTTGCAGCACTTTGTTATCCCTGTTGCGGCTCCACATCCATGCATCGCCCGGTAACATACCATTAAACGGAATTATTTTTCTGCCCGCATTTTCATTACACACTTCCAGCCAGATGCGTATTTTTTCTTCTTCACCCTGCTTTAATACGCCATTGCCAAACTTGGCATAATTGGTGGTACCCATTTCATGCACATTGGTGATGATGCATTCATTGCCGATGATGTAGTGAGAGAGATAATGAACATTGTCAATTGAAACATTATCGCCAAAATCGCAACTGATAATGGTGCTGTTGTACAAACCTACCCTCAATTTTACTGCATGAAATTCTAAAAAATATTTTTCCAGATTGCCGATTCGTACCCACCCATAAAATTTACAACCCTGAATTAAGTCAGTAGAAAACACATCTGTAACTTCAATCATCTCCCAGTTATCGCTTGTATTATTGTTGCGGATAAGTGCGTCTATTTCATGATGCGTTAATTTTCTGTAGGTAATACCGCTGCGGTTTTGTTTGCGCCGCAAATAATATTCATCCTCTCCCTTCGGGATAAACTGTTCGGGAATAAACTTATAGCCAATTTCAGAAAGCGGCTTTTTTATAATTGGGTTCATAAAACCGTTTAATGTTTATTGTTTTGGGTTTGTAAATGCAGTTAACTAAAAACTATAAACCAAAAACCATAAACTGATTTTTTATTCCACCGTTACACTCTTTGCTAAATTTCTAGGTTTATCTACATCGTATCCTTTGGCTACACCTACATAGTAAGAAAGCAATTGCAGCGGAATCACACTCAGCATGGGTGCTACAATTTCATCAGCCGGAGGTACAGCAAAAACATCATTGCTTAAACCTGTGCTCACTTCATCCCCTTCTGTAATGATGGAAATCACAATTCCTTTCCGTGCTTTTATTTCCTGCATATTGCTCACCACTTTTTCATGATAAGAATCTTTGGTGGCAATAAAGATTACAGGCAAAGATTCAGTTACCAAAGCAATCGGTCCATGTTTCATTTCCGCAGCAGGATAACCTTCTGCATGTATGTATGAAATTTCTTTCAGCTTCAGGGCACCTTCCAAGGCTACAGGGAAATTATATCCTCTGCCCAAAAACAATGCATCTGTTGAATCTTTATATTTTTCAGCAATCACTTTCACTTCATCTGCATTTTTTAAAATGGCATCCACTTTTTCAGGCACCTCATGCAATTCCTGCAACAAATGCAAATAGCGTTCTTCACTAATTGTTCCTTTATTGTGTGCAATTTTTAATGCTATCATGGTAAGTACTGCCAGCTGACCTGTAAATGCTTTTGTAGAGGCAACTCCAATCTCTGGTCCGGAGTGAGTGTATGCCCCTGTATGACTTGCACGTGCAATAGAAGAACCTACGGCATTTACCACTCCAAAAATAACAGCACCTTGTTCTTTTGCTTTCTCGATAGCAACGAGTGTATCTGCCGTTTCTCCGCTTTGTGAAATGGCAATAATTACATCACCTTTATTCACTACAGGATTTCTGTAACGGAATTCGCTTGCATATTCTACTTCCACAGGAATACGGCACAACTCTTCAATAATATATTCAGCCACGAGCCCTGCATGCCAACTGGTGCCACATGCAATGATAATGATGCGTGGAGCATGCTTCAACTGCTCCATATAATTTTCAACACCCGCCATAGTAATGGTTCCTTTGCCTACATCCAATCTTCCACGAAGGCAATCATAAATTGTTTTCGGCTGTTCAAAAATTTCTTTGATCATGAAATGGTCATAGCCACCTTTTTCAATAGCTGCCAGTTCCATATCCAGCTTGGTTATATAGGGCGTAATTTTTTCGTTGCCAAGATTTTTTAAGATCAATTCATCCGGACGAACAATGGCGAGTTCATAATCATTTACATACACTACTTCTTTGGTGTATTCAATAATGGGGCTTGCATCGCTTGCCAAAAAGTGCTCGCCTTTACCTATACCAATCACCAGCGGACTTCCCTTGCGTGCAGCAATGATGGTATGCGGGTCTTCTTTATCAATCAACAAAATACAATACGCACCCACTACACGTTTCAATGCTACACGAACTGCTTCTTCTAAGGAACAATCATTGTGTTGCTGAATGTCATCAATAAAATTCAAAAGCACTTCTGTATCGGTATCACTCTTAAAACTGTAACCTTTGTTTTCCAGTTCTTTTTTAATAAGTGCATAATTTTCAATAATACCGTTGTGAATCATGGCGAGTCGGCCACTGCTGCTTTCATGAGGGTGAGCGTTACGATCGCTTGGTTCACCATGTGTTGCCCAGCGTGTATGCCCGATGCCGATATGCGCCTGCACATCTGCACCTATCAAACTTTCTTCCAGCTCGGCCACTTTTCCTTTCTTCTTAAATACTTTTAATCCGTTGTTGAGCAATGCCACACCGCTGCTATCGTAGCCTCGGTATTCCAATCGTTTCAATCCTTTTAGAATTACGGGATAAGCTTCTCTGGGACCGGTATAGCCAACAATTCCGCACATAGTTGTTTGATAGTTTTAAGACTGACAAAAATAAGGTGATGAAGGATAGGGGAGAAAATCAATTTTTTTAAAAAGTAAAAGATGTAGATGTTATAGCAATAAATTAAAACTGTGCGAGTCTGTTTATTCATCAGCTCATGATCGGGTTTTCCATAACACTACTTCAACTCATACGGTAGTTTATTTATTTCAATGCCCTTGCAAATTACGCAACAGGCGGTACAGCCCGTGAGCAATTGAAACAGCATTCAGCAAAAAATTACAACCTTCCCTTACAACAACACACCTTTCAAAAACAAAAATGCCATTGTAAAGTAAATCATGATACCTGTTACATCCACCAGCGTTGCAACAAACGGTGTTGAAGATGCAGCAGGGTCGGCACCCATTCGTTTAAGTAACAAAGGAAGCATGGAGCCCATTAATGTACCCCACATTACAATACCTACTAATGAACAGCCAACTGTTAATCCGATTAATATGGCATGTTCACCAAATGTATTTGTAAACGATTGCCAGATAAAAATTACAGAAAACGCAATGATGCATAACGACAACCCCAGTAACAAACCGGATATAATTTCCCTGCGCATAATACGCCACCAATCAGCAATGGTGATTTCACCCAGTGCCATTGCCTGTATAATCAAGGTAGCAGCCTGTGAGCCGCTGTTACCACCGCTTGAAATAATTAAGGGAATAAACGTAGCCAGTATCACCACCTTCGCAATTTCATCTTGATAACTCTGCATGGCAGAAATGGTAATGAGTTCACCAAAAAATAATATGATGAGCCACACTACACGCTTCTTAAACAGCTTGAAAATGGGTGTTTCAATATACGGTTCATCGAGCGCTTCGGTACCACCCATCTTCTGCATGTCTTCACTAAACTCTTCATTGGCTACCCACAACACGTCATCAATGGTAACAATGCCCAGGAGTTTATTGCTTTTGCTCACTACAGGTAATGCCACACGGTTGTTCATTTTAAAGGCTTCGTTGGCCGTTTCCTGATCATCTTCGGCATGGAGGGCAATTACACGTTCATCCATTAAGTCAGTTACTGTTTTATCAGGTGCTGCCAAAATAATATCACGAATGCGTAAATCGTCAAGCAAATGACCTTTCTCATCAATTACATAAATTACGTTAATCGTTTCGCTGTCTTTGCCGTATTTGCGAATGGTTTCAAATACCTGTGGTATCGTATCATCCGGATATACATATACATAATCCGGAGTCATCAGTCGGCCAATACTGTCTTCCGGATAGCCTAGTAAAGACAGGGTAACTTTTCGTTCTTCAGGATTTAAAAGTTTTATTAACTCACGCACTACATTACTTGGTAATTCTTCTAAAAAAGAAGTACGGTCATCGGCAGGTAATTCATTTAATAACTCTGCTGTTTTAAACGGTGGGAGTTCTTTAATAATTTGTTTTTGAGTGGGCAGTTCAAGGATTTTAAACACACTAACTGCACGGTGTACACTCATGCCTGCCAGAATTTGACTTTCATAATCAGGAAATTCATACACCAGTTCTGCCACATCACTGATATTTTGATTGTTGAGAAATTCCTGGATTTCCAGTTTATCTTCTCTGCTCATCAGCTCAGCAAACTGATCTTTTAATGGGATTTCCTGTTCTAATTCCAACTCCATAAAATGGTATTTGCGCTAAAGTTAGTTTCTTTGTTTCAAAGCAATTACTACTTGTTATGATGAAGCTGGAAAGTTTATTTATTGCCCATATTGAAGGTAAAGGAAGAAGCATCTTTACCAACGCTCCCATAGCGGCAGAAACAATTATTGAAGTAGCACCTGTAATTGTAATGAGTGGAGATGACAGAGTACACTTAGACAAAACATTATTACATGATTACATTTTTGAATGGGGCGAAAAATTAGACAAATGTGCAGTGGCACTGGGTTGGGTATCCTTATACAATCATGCACCTTTATCAAATTGTGAATACATCATGGATTATGAAAACGATGCGATAGTTATTAAAACCGTAAAAGCTATCAACCGCAATGAAGAACTTACCATTAACTACAATGGCGAGTATAATGACATCAAAGCGGTTTGGTTTGAACTAAAAAGCTGAACTGTGAATTGAATAACTACATCATCACAAGTACAGCAATCGTATTTTTCCTAAGTAGAAACAAGGTGAAACTTCCATTTATACTTATTATTTTTAACAAGATTTTTTCCAATCCAAATTATCCCCTGAAATTCTGCTGTAGTAAATGCAATTTTCTGTGAACCAATAGTTTTGAATGAGTTCATCAACGTCTTTCAATTTCCTGTGAATGCCGGTGTATTTAGAATCCGTTATACAGTTAAAAAATCGGTTAAGCATTATTAATCTCATGCCTTATGTTCAGAAAGCCGGCTATATATCTGCTATTTACTGTTGTAACTGTACAACCCTATGCACTTCCTGCAGAGCTTACCCGTGATTGTTTACTTTACTCCAACAACACCATAATTTCAGCTTCAGTAAAAGAACATAACAATTATGCAGAGCTGAGCTGGAGTACAACAACTAATGAGCAGATTGATCATTTTGAAGTAGAGCGAAAAGAGACAGGCGGTGAATTTAAAACCATCGCATTGGTAATGAGTAGTAACCTGAGCAACACTGAATCCTATCTGTTTAAGGATAAACTTACAGGAGCAGAATCTGCTGTACAATACAGAATTAAAGTTCTTTTTTCTGACGGCAGTATAAATTACAGCAGCATTACTGCATTAACCATTGCAACTGTAACAGAAACAATCATAAAATTTACGCCCAATCCTGTGGTGGCAACAACAGCATTAAATCTGCCTTCCATAAAAGGAACATATTTGTGCCGGGTATATGACATGGACGGACAATTATTAATGGTATCAAGGGTACATGGCAAACATCAATCTTTAAACATACAGTCACTTCAATCCGGCAATTATTTTGTAGAAGCCTTTCATCCGCAAACAGGCAAGCGTTATTATGGCCACATGACGAAACAATAAAACAATCGTTTTCCAGATAATTTCAATAGAAGGATTGCTTGCGCTTTGAATTGAGCAGGATTGTATTGGTCAATGTTTTCAATCTCTTAAAACAGTAATGCCACCTGAACTCTACTAATAGACAGATGGCATTACTATTTGCAACTGTTTAATCAATCATTACCAGCTGATGCCGTAATCATCACCATGATTGCTGCTGCCACCCCAGAAAGTTCCATGCTTCCAATCAAACCATATGGCATTAATGGGACCACTGGTTCTATCATCAAATGAGAGGGTGTAACCCATTTGCCTTAATTCTTTTCTTACCCATTCAGGCGTAGCTTCATGCAATAATAAATTGCCGGGCCTTGGCCTGCGGTCTGCAACTTTATCACCACCTAAAGACAGCCATAATTGATTGGTATTAATATTGGGTGCTTCACATGCTTCCTGTACATTCATTCCAAACTCTACTATGTTCAAAAAGAATTGTAATAAATTTTGATCCTGCGTATCACCACCCTGTACTGCAAATGATAAAAAGGGTTTGCCGTCTTTTAATGCAAGTGTTGGGGTAAGCGTTACACGTGGACGTTTGCCCGGTTCAATGACATTGAAAGGATTGAGTGTGGAATCTAATACAAAACTCTGCCCACGTTGGCTCATTCCTATTCCTGTATTACCAGCAATACAAGCAGGTATCCATCCGCCGCTTGGTGTTATTGATACAACCCATCCTTCTTCATCGGCCGCTTCTACAGAGGTAGTACCCATCCACAAACGCTCCATATAGTCCGGATCATTTACAGCAACTCCATTGTTTCTTACATCATGGCCTGGCATGAAATTGCTCTTTGATGGTGCAGATGTATCCATATTAAATCCTCTTTTCTTTAACATATCCAGATAAGGATTTGATTCATTTTGAAACGGATAAGGATCACCGGGACCAACATTTGCATTATTGCGTTCCCACATTATTTGTTTGGCTCTTTGCTTTGCATAATCTTTACTTAATAAACCTTGCATTGGTTCAGCAGGTGCAAAAGCCGGATCTCCATAATAAAAATCCCGGTCGGCAAAAGCCATGTTCATGGTTTGGTAAATGGTATGAATGTATTTGGCACTGTTGAAGCCCATATTCTTCAAATCAAAATTTTCCAAAATATTGAGTGATTGTAAGAGCATGGGGCCCTGTGTCCATTGCTGCAGTTTGTACACTTCAATGCCTTTGTAGTTTACATGCATGGGTTCTTCTTCAATAGGTTTCCAGTTAGCTAAATCGTTCATGGTTATTAAACCGCCCTGCTCCTGACAGCCACGTACAAACTCCTGTGCAATGTCGCCTTTATAAAAGCGATCATAAGCGGCCATAATCGCATCTTTTCTGCTTTTGCCTTTTTTCAAAGCCTGTTGTTCTGCATCTACTAATTTGGTGAGTGTTTCCAGTAAATCTTTTTGTACAAATAATTCACCGCCCGCAGGTGCTTCTCTTTTATCTCCGGCGTGGGGGAGAAAAACTTTTTTACTGTAAGGCCATTGTTTGATTAATGCTTTCTGGCGTTCAATACTATTGGCAGTTGAACTTTCTATTGGGTAACCTGCGGCCATTTGCATAGCAGGGGCTAATACATCTTTTAAACTAAGCTTACCATAGTTTGCCAGCATTAAACATAAACCACCGAATGTGCCGGGTGTAACAGCAGATAACGGTCCATATTGAGGTGGAAAATTATAGCCCTTACTTTTATAATAATCAACTGTTGCGCCTGTTGGAGCTACTCCCAATGCATTAATACCAATTACTTTTCCAGTTTTGGGGTTATAGATCAAAGCCTGTGTTTCACCACCCCAGCTTAATACATCCCACATGGTACAAGTAGCTGCAAGCATGGCACAGGCAGCATCTACTGCATTTCCTTTTTGCTGAAACATCATGGCGCCCGCAGTTGCTGCCAATGGTTTGCCGGTTATGGCCATCCAGTGTTTTCCATGCAAAACCGGTTTTTGCGTTTGTTGGCAAAAGACAGAAACTGAAACATTAACAGTGATTAACAGAATGATGATTGCTCTCATACTTAGTTTGATTTGTGATAAAGTTAAAGTAAGGGAATGTTTTGAAAAAGAAAATGGATAAACGGCAAAACTTACTATGAACCCGGTATCTTTCTCATCCAGTAAAACTTAACCATTCTTATTGGGAGATGATGCAGTTTTTACAGGAAGGCTGATTGTATAATTTTGTGTTTTTCACAGGGAGAAAAGCAAATTTTATCAGTAATAATATTCTCATTTCATTGGAGAAAACTGTACGGTTTGTTGATTTTTCATTGGGAAAATAAATGTGAATAACCTGTTTTCATTGGGGAAAACTCAAAAAAAGTGAAAAAGATTTTGCAGTTTCAGTTCTTTTATCACATATATTTGGAATAGTAATTACCATTCCCATTAACATTCAAAAAACAAAAAACGTCATGGCAACAAAAAAAGCAAAAAAACCAGCTAAAAAAGCTGCTCCTAAAAAAGCTGCAAAAAAAGCCGCTCCTAAAAAGGCTGCAAAAAAAGCCGCTCCTAAAAAAGCTGCTAAGAAAGCTGCTCCAAAAAAAGCAAAAGCAAAACGTAAACCAAATGCTGCTTTCATGAAGGCATTAACTCCAAGTGCTGCATTAGCTGCAGTAGTAGGAGCGAAAGCATTACCACGTACAGAAGCTGTAAAGCAAATCTGGGCTTACATCCGTAAAAACAAATTACAGGATGCTAAAAACAAACGCATGATTAATGCTGATGATAAATTGAAAGTGGTATTTGGCGGTAAAGGCCAGGTATCAATGTTTGATATGGCTAAACATTTATCAAAGCACTTAAGCTAAGCCTTACTTTTTGATAGTAATAAAAATCTCCTGCCTGGTGCAGGAGATTTTTTTTGTTTGCAATTGTGTGATTCAAGATGTAATTTGTAAAGCATCAAATTTTTCTGCTTATGCATAAACAAAATATAAAAAATGAGCAAAGTGTGAATGATCAAATCATTTCGTATAAAACCCTTCGGGTTATGATGGGATTTGCGGGAATTTTTCTTTCCCTGTTAGTAGTAATTGGTAAGCTTATATCTGAACATGATATTACGCTTGAGTTTTCCATCAGTGATTATTATGATAATCATGCCGGTGGTGATATACTGGTTGGTGTATTGTTTGCCTTAAGCTTTTTTTTGTTTGCTTACAAAGGGCCGGAGCCTGTTGATAACG
>CAYPBV010000031.1:0-29778 GCA_964409025.1 uncultured Chitinophagaceae bacterium
ATCCTTCACCCATTGCTACCTGATCTTCAGCATTACCGCCACGCTTCATAGCAAGATCAGTTGATGCTTCCAGTGCAAATAATAATGGCGTGTTGTTGGGAAATACCCAAAAGGCAGATGCATACACACCGGTAAGGCTTTGCTCCATTTCATCCTGATTACTCAGAAATGTGGCAGCCGATGCCTGGTCCAAAGGTTTTCTGTCAAGAAATTTTTTACAGCCCGCAGCCGTTATCAATAACAGCATCATTGGCAGATATATGATTCGTTTCATTTTGTAATTCATTTAAGTGTTCAATTAAAATGTTACGTTTAAGCCTGCAGTATAAGTACGCATTACAGGATAAAACTCTGCATTGGCATCATTGATTTCAGGATCAAACCCTTTCCACGCATTGGTAAACGTTAAAAGATTTTGTCCGCTCACAAATACCCGTATAGAAGCAATTTTTATTTTCTTACAGATAGATTCAGGAATGGTATAACCAAGGTTTATATTCTTAATTCTGAAAAATGATGCGCTTCTTACCCACCAGGATGAAGGCAGATAGTTATTACCGCCAAAACCCGAAGGAAGTAATCTTGGGAATTGTGCATTTTGATTATCCGGTCTCCAGTGATCTTTATGTTGCTCCAGTAATGATGCTGCAAAATCGCTGCTTGCAAATGGTACAGCGCCTGTACCACTGTAATAGTTACTGCGTTTACCTACACCCTGTCCAAAAATGTTTAGATCAAAATTGCGGTAACCGATATTTAAATTAATACTGTATTCATAGCGGGGAAAGTTATTGCCGATGAATCTGCGATCAAGATTGTTTACAATGCCATCCGGTTTGCCATCCGGACCGCTGATGTCAGCATACTTCATATCGCCGGGTTTTGTACCCGTAGCGGGGTTTACATTCCAGGGTGCACCAAATTGTACGGGGGAATTTTTTACATCGTTGGAGTCTGCAAAAAATCCAATGGCTACCAAACCGAAATAAGAATTAAAGGCCTGACCCGGAGCAGTACGTAAGAAATCACCAATGAATGGTAATCCATCAACAAGCTGTGTTACTTTATTACGCACATCAGAAACCATTACAGTGGCATCAAAACTCCATTTTTTGATTTTTTGTTTATAGTTCACTGCTACTTCCCATCCTCTGTTTTCCATGGCACCTGCATTGATGAATGGATTACCCAAACCACCGGCAGATGGCGGAAGTGTGCGGCGTAGGATTTGCTTATTCTGTGTTCTTACATAATAATCCGCTGTTAAGGTTAAGCGGTTGAAGAAGGTAAGATCAATACCCACGTTACTTTGTATGGAAGCTTCCCATTGAATATCAGGATTGGGGAATTGCAGAATAGCCGAACCTAAAGTGGTAACATTATTAAAATAAGCATTGGTGCCATTGAGATTGTTTCCATAATTTGATGTACCATAAAACGCATCAAACGCATAGTTGATAAAGTTTTGATTACCTAATGAACCATAAGAAGCTCTTAACTTACCAAACGTGATGGTTTTTGAAATATTATCAAAGAATTTTTCTTTGGAAAAAATCCATCCGGCTGATGCACCGCCAAATGTACCCCACTGGTTATCTTTTGCCTGTGAGTAGCGGCTTGATGCATCTCTTCTTACGTTCGCTTCAAACAAATACTTATCCCTGAACGAATAATTTATACGTGCAAAAGATCCTAATAACGCTAACTCAGAAGCACCTGCATTATTATCACGTGCCCCCGTGCCTAAGTTCAGATAAGGTTGATTGGGATTGATAAAACCCTGACGTGATGCGCCAAAGAAATAATTGGTAAACAATTCTCTTTGCACACCGCCCATTACTTTAAAGCTGTGATCTTCTTTGATATCAAACTTGTAAGTGGCAATAGCCTGATAAGACGTATAAATGTCATTTCTCCAGCTTTCGCTTAAAGAAGTGGTACCCGGCCATACAGTTATTCTGTCATAACCACCGGTTGCAATATTTGGCTGATAGATATCTACATTCTTTACAAATGTCTTTGTGTATGGATTTCTTTTTTCTCTTGCCCATGAAACTTCTACATCCAAATTTTTAATGGGCGAGAGGTTTAGTGCAAATCTGGTTAACAAGGTAGGTGCCTGTACATTGGATGTACCTGCAGCTTCAGCCATGGCAATAGGATTGCGGTTGTTGCTTTGTGCAGCATTACCGTACTGACCGGGGCCAAATTTACCACCGCCAATAGCCGGTAAACCAATAGCCTGACGAATAATAAACTCCGGTGAGCCGGTAGATGGGTTAATTGTTGTATTATCAGTATATGCCAGGTTACCGGTAAAGGTGAGCCACTTGTTTACCTTAATTTCAGGGTTTAAACGAATATCATAACGACGGAAACTATTGTTTTGAATTAAGCCCTGCTGATTGAAGAATGTAAATGAACCAAACAAGCTTACTCTGTCGCCACCACTGCTGAACTGCAGGTTATGATTGTGCATCAGCCCCTGATTGGTTAAAATTTCATTGAGCCAGTCTGTATCAATTACATCCAGATTATTGGGGGCAGTTGTTCTGTACCTGTCAATCAATGTTTGAGGAAATACAACCGCCGCAGGGTTACCTGTTCTGTTTTGCTCTGCTGTATTGCTCAGCACCATGTGATCCAAAGCGCTTACACGATCAGGCAAGGCAGTAAATGATTGCTTGGTAATGAAATTATTATAGCTTACCTGCAAACCTTTTTGTTTTGCTCTTTTTGTTTTAATAAGAACCACCCCACCTGATGCACGGTTACCATAGATAGCAGTGGATGCCGCATCTTTTAAAATGGTTACGCTTTCAATGATGTTTGGATCAATATTATTAAATGAACCGTTATTGAGAATAACACCATCAACAACAATCAAAGGATCATTGCTGCCACTTATGGAGCTTTGACCACGAATGACAATACTTGCACCATCAGCACCCGGTCTGCCGCTTTGCTGTTGTACAGTAACACCCGGAGCCAGGCCCTGCAGTACCTGAGTGGAACTGGATACCTGTCTGCGTGTAATGGTTGCATTGTTTAATGTAACAGTGGAGCCGGTTACGTTTGCTTTTTTTTGAGTGCCATAACCTACTACAACTACTTCACCTAAATCGCCTACAGCATTTTCAAGCGTTACATCCATTGTTGCCCCGCTTACTGTTATCTCTCTTGTATTAAAGCCCACACCGCTAAACACAAGTACATCGCCGGGAGTAGCTGTAATACTGAATGTACCGTTGGCAGATGTTACAGTACCTTTAGCGCCGCCTTTTACTTTTATTGAAATGCCCTCTGCCGGATTTCCGGATGAAGCACTGGTAACCCGTCCCGTTACCGTTGATTGTGCTGCCACATATATTGCTGACGAGAGCATCATCAGCAACAGCATGAGTCGAAGTTTCATAATCATAGTTTTGATCGTTATTAATAAAAAAATTGTTTACTCAAACTGCCCGGTGTGATTCACTTGTTTTAATTGAAACGGATTGATGATTTGATCCAGCAACACTGCCAACTCTCCTCTTGTAATGTTTCTTTTTTCGTCAAAATTTTTTAAGCCCCAACTGCTCCACTTATTTTCAATTTGCTGTTTAATGTTGTTGTAATTGTTATAATCAAATTCATTTTGCAACTGATAGATAAATCCCAGCTGACGAGCAATACGCACAGCATCATCAACAGTAATAAACGGATGATTGTAATGCTGAAGTCTGATGAAAGGGGCTATGTCATTTATAAAAACAGTTGTAGTTACTGATGAGTCAGGATAAAACCATGTTCTGTTAGCCCACTGATGAGGTTCTCCTTTCCCTTTCAAAATTCCTGTAGCGCCTATTCGTTGTATGCTTCCAAAATGCGGATGCAAAAGTTTTACATCATAATAAGGCATGATATATGCTTTACTTTTCAACAACTCCTGTTGTACAGTTCTTACATGTACATCTCTTGCATTTTTGTTTTGAAGTACAGCCAAAGCCGCCAGCACGCCGGCGGCCTGACCAGTCATCATTACACATGGTTGTAAACGGGTGGTACCATTCACCACATTGCTTACACTAATACTTTTCTCTGCTATGATAATACCATTATGCTTTTGCGGAATTAATGCACCTAGCGGCACATTGAATGAAGGAACAGGATAAAACCCTAAATGCTGCGGTGCTTTTGGATTTTCACGGTGATGATGATCGATTGGGTAATCACCTACAGCAATACCGGTTCTGTATAAAGCTTCTGCCTGTGCAAATGGTTGAGCAATATGCTGAATTTTAAACCGCACCAATCCTTTTACTCTTCTGCTTTCACGGTGATAAGGTATGAGCGGAAGCTTATCGTCTGTAGGAAATTCATCATCAGCCAAATCCAAATGTTTGAACCCAAACTGAGTTTGTAAAAAATAAATGAACCGAATCGTTTTTGCTTTGGCCTGTACAATGGCAGCTTTACGTTGCTGCGCATTCATGGGAATCATGTTAATGTAAATATCATTGCCTTTGCCCGGCCAGTTGATCATGTATTTACCATTGGGCAGTTTGCCATAATCCAGCATTTTTTGTGCTGTTACATTACTGGTAATTTTTTCCGGTGTACTGCTGAATTCATTGTTGCATCCATCAAATTCCATGGGATCATAGTTAGCAGGTTTGGGCAGTGTTCTGTCAGCACCTTTGCCGTAATCTTTAAGAATAGCAGCATAGGTCATATCCTGAATAATGTCATTGCTTTCAGGCACATTTATATTTTCGCCGGTGATACTGCTGGCTTCCATTCCCATGTCAAAAGGAATGTTGGCACCGGCTATTACATCACCCAATTCTGTAGCATCTATGATTTGTTTGGCATAAATGGTGATTTGCTTTTTTGTTTTTACATCAACAAATACAGCCCCGGTAACAGTACTGCCGTTTACAATTGCTTTTACAAATACTGTTTGATACAATACTTTTAAATGGGGCAAAGCACCTGCAAATGTTTTGATGATACTGTCGCCCACATGCGGTTCAAACTGGGTATTGCTTACCCATCCTGTTGCTACAGCATTGGGTCCGCCATATACTTTGTACAATTGTTGTCTGAACTCTCCCCAAATACCGGAAGGCATGTTATGATTACCATCAAATGCTGCCACACCTGCTGCACTGAACATGCCGCCCAGCCAAACTGTAGGTTCTGCAATAATGGTGTTCACACCCATACGTGCACTTTGAATACCAGCAGCACAACCGCCCGTGCCGCCGCCAATCACCAGCACATCTGTACGCAGCACAGTTTGTGCATGCACAGATGCAGTAATGAACAGCAGCAGCAAGGTTAGTTTCAAATACATTCGGTTGTTATTTTGATGTTTTTTCAGGTCAGCATTCACTTCTTATATCAACATGAAAACATTTGTTAACAGATATTGCCAACAACTCACTTTAATCCTTCCAGTGTGTTCCAAACCTGGTAAAGTGCACGTGGTATATGAAAACATCCTTTCCATTTACCACCTTTTAAATTCAGCAACACTTCGCCTCTGCGGTTGAGATATCCAAACCATTCATCGTACTCCAAATCTTTAAAATGATTCCAGGTATACTCATGTACATTCAAAAACCATTTGGCACATCGCTCATCACCTGTTAATGCATAAGCTTTTGCTAATGCCACTAATGCTTCCACATGCACCCACCAGAGTTTTTGATCCCATTCCAGTTGTTGTGTTGGATGGCCCTGCATATCCATGAAATAAAAGATGCCACCGTATTCTTTATCCCATCCGTATTCCAATGTATCAAGCATAATATTGCAGGCTTTACGGATTAGTGCTTCATCATTCCTACGTTTTCCCAGATCCATAATAAACCACATGGCTTCAATGGCATGGCCGGGATTGAGAACTCTTCCTTCAAAACAATCAGCAAAACTTCCGTCTTCATGTACATTTTCTAAAATCAAACCAAGCTGCGGTTGATAGAACACCTCCATTACTTCATGAAGCACTTCAGGAATAAAACTGTCCACACGTTCTTTACCAATTACATGTTCTAACTCCAGAGAGAGATTGCACAAAATCATGGGCAATGAAAAATTCTTAAGCGTTCTTGTGCCGGGAACTGCTTTATTGTAAATGCCTTTCCAGTTATGGCGGCGGCGGAGAATATTTTCAAAAGTGTCAAGTGCAATTTGTTTATACCGGTCGTTGGGGCTTGCTTTGTCAAGTGATGCAAAAGCCATGGTAGCAAAACAATCGCTGAAAATATTGTAAGGCTGAACCAATGGCTGCCCTTCAGCTGTTAATGAAAAATACCAGTTGCCTTCTTTATCTCTTCCATGCTTTTCCAAAAAGTTGGCCCCGTGTATTGCCATATTGAGCCACTCCTCTTTTTGCGCCACATGGTTATACATAAAACTGAAACACCATACCTCACGGCCCTGCAACCACATAAACTTATCTGTATCATACACCTTTCCAAAACGATCCAAACAGGTAAAATAACCTCCATTCGCTTCATCCTTACTGTGGCGGAGCCAAAATGGGAGAATATGATTCATCAGTTCATCACGATACTGTTGTGCAACAGCAGCAAGCGATCCGTTTGTACCGGCAATAGTTTTGGTTGTTACGGAAGACACTTCCATATAAAGAGATATTAATAAGAATGGTGAAGTTATTTATCTTTTTTATTAAATTCAAAATTCTTTTTAATAATTTTTATTTAGTAACCCAATTTATTGCCTCTTTTTGAGAAAAGGGATTGGCTGGGTAAACAGATTTAATAACTTTAGCGCATGAGCAGTACACATTCATTAATGGAAGTTTTTGGAGAGCAAATCACCGGTACCGGCGTGGTATTAAAAAATAAGGGGCTAAAAAAGGATATCATTAATCAATTGGATGCAGATGGCGACCTTACCATTGCCGACCTCTCCCGTGAGCTCAACATCAGCACGCCCAAGATCACCAGTATGGTTAACGAGTTAATTGAAGAAGGGCTGCTGCAGGACCTCGGTAAAATTGACAGTACCGGCGGCCGCCGTGCCAGCATCTATGGCCTGGTAAATGATGCCTGTTATTTTATAGGGGTAGATGTAAAACGCTACTACATTAATATTGGTTTGCTGGATTTTAAAAAGCACCTTGTAAGTGTGGATGAAAAAATTCCTTACCCGCTGGAAAACACACAGCAGTCTTTAACCGCATTAATTGATACTATCCGAAATTTTATTAAAGAACAGGGCATCTCAAAAGATAAAATTCTAGGTATAGGTATTAATCTTAGTGGTCGTGTAAATAATATTACCGGTTACAGTTACAGTTATTTTCACTTTCATGAAGAGCCACTGGTAGCTACCATTGAACAGGAGTTGGGCATCCGTACTTTTTTGGAAAACGATTCCAATGCCATGGCTTATGGTGAGTTTGCACATGGTGTGGTTACCAATGAAAAAAATGTACTTTTTATCAACCTGGATTATGGCACGGGCAGCGGTATCATCGTTGATGGAAAAGTGTATTATGGCAAAAGTGGTTTTAGCGGTGAGTTTGGTCATATCCCCTTTTATGATAATGAAATCATTTGCGGCTGTGGCAAAAAAGGTTGTTTGGAAACAGAAGTGAGCGGACAGGCATTGCTGCGAAAAGTAAAAGAAAAGATGGGGGCCGGGGCCGCTACCATTCTCACTAAAAAGAAAGAAGAACTAAAACTGGAAGATCTCATTGAAGCAGCTAAACAGGAAGATGTACTCATGATTGAACTGCTGGCTGACATGGGAGAAAAATTAGGTCGGGCTTTAGCTGTACTCATCAACCTGTTTAACCCTGAACTGGTAATTCTGGGTGGCACCCTTGCTGAAACCGGTGATTATTTACGATTGCCCGCACGCAGTGCACTTAATAAATATTCACTTTCACTGGTGAATAATGACACACAGGTAAAACTCTCCAAACTGGGCGAAAAAGCGGGGGTGATGGGCGGTTGCTTAATTGCCCGTAATAAAGTGCTGGGAAAGATGCAGTAATAAATCATAGGGCTGCACATGACCCTAATCAATAAACAAAAACTTTAATGCACACCCTTAAGTTCCACTACAAAAAAGCTTCCTCCGGAACAATAGAAAACCACAAGACTCAAAATAATTTTTAAATTATTTGGAAAAATGAACACTGTTCATTTTCTTTGTGGTCTAATTATTCAAGCATGACAATTGCTGCAAGAAAGCAAAGGGAAAAGGAAGAGATGCGCCGGCTCATACTGGACGCCGCCAAAAGCATTTTCCTGGAAAAGGGCTTTCACAGCACCAGTTTGCGGAACATAGCCGAGAAAATTCAATACAGCCCCGGCACCATTTACCTCTATTTTAAAGACAAAGACGAAATCTTTCATGCCCTGCATGAAGAAGGTTTTGCCAAAATGCTTCAAATGATGGCGCCGCTGCAACATGTACAGGACCCTATGCAGCGCTTAATCGCTATGGGAAGGGTTTACATGAGTTTTGCCTGGGAAAACAAGGATCTGTACGATCTCATGTTTATCATGGAAGCACCCATTAACTCTGAAAAAGACCGGGATAAATGGGTTATGGGCAATCAAACCCTGGAACAACTGAAACAGATTTTAACGCAATGCAAACAGGTAGGCTATTTTAAAGATATGGATCCCGAATACCTGTCTTTTTTGATATGGTCTTCGCTTCATGGTATGTGTGCGCTTTATTGCCGAAACAGATGCCATGCTTATGAACACACAGCAGACCAGGATTTACTCAAACAGGGTATGGATTATTTCATCAGCATCATCCAGAAAAGCTGAGGAATTTTTTTTGCCCTTATACTGAACATTGTTCATTAACTAATGACTGTTTATTATGAAATGGTTATCAACTAAAAAGAGGCTGCAAAGGCCCCGCAAAAAAAACCTTTTTCCACATCAACATGTGGCGAAAAAGACGGCTTTTAAAACGCAACTTGCGGCTGTAAACCTTACTTATCATCAACCTGCACTACCCCACCTGTTTTTTCCATCAATCACTCTTTATATGAAAGCATTTGTACAATCAACCGGCATGGCGTTGCTGCTGCTTTTTGCAACCAATGTACAGGCCCAAACGGTACTTGACCGGTACATACAGGAAGCATATAGTACCAATCTGGTGCTGAAAGAAAAAAAGACAGGGTTGGATAAAAGTCTGCTGGCCATTAAAGAAGCCCGGAGTTTGTTTTTACCCACTACCTGGTTTGAAACCCAATATACTTTAGCCCGGGGCGGCCGCAGCATTGACATTCCAATTGGTGATTTGCTCAACCCCGTGTACAATACATTGAATCAGTTAACAAACAGCAACAGCTTTCCCAATGTGACTAATGTAAAAGAACAGTTCCTGCCCAACAACTTTTATGATGTGCGGATTAAAACCACCATGCCCATTCTTAATCCCGATATTAAAATCAATCAACAGATCAAAGAACAGGAACTGCGTTTGAAAGAAAATGAAATACTCATTTACAAAAGGGAGTTGGCCAAAGAAATTAAACTGGCTTACTATAATGTACTCATGAGCGCCAAAGCCATTAGCATTCTTGAAAGTGCATTGAGTGTAGTACAACAAAACCTGCGGTTGAACCAATCATTACTGTCTAACGGAAAAGGATTACCTGCTTATGTAGCAAGAGCTGAGAGTGAAGTGAGCAGTGTAGAAAATCAATTGCTCAACGCAAAAAATAATGAGCAGAACGCCACTGCTTATTTTAATTTTTTACTCAACCGCAATTTAACAGAGGCGATCATTAAAGAAGAAGCAAGTATGAAAGACCTGCATCTTCAAACACTGCTGGCCGGTGATGAAGATGTACAGAAAAGAGAAGAGTTGAAAGGGTTGGGTATTGCCACGGGTATCAACAACAGTGTTTTAAAAATGAATCAATCCTTTCGCAAACCAAGATTGAATGCGTTTCTTGATTTAGCCTCACAGGGTTTTGATTTTAAAGTGGACCGCCGTTCTTTCTTTTACCTGGGTGGTGTGCAATTGCAAATTCCGATTTACACCGGCAAACGCAACCTCTATAAGACAGAACAAACAGGTTTTGATTTGCAACGCATCCATTTTCAAACAGAACAAACAAAACAGCAACTGCAACTTGCTTTGTTCACCTCACGCAACAATGTAAAGAATGCTTTCAACAGTTATCAGGCAACCGTAAAACAGGAGCAGGCAGCAGCACAATATTTTAAACTGATTGACCGTGGTTTTAAAGAAGGCGTGAACAGTTTTATTGAATTCCTTGATGCACGCAATCAACACACCAACGCTCAATTGCAACTCTCCATCAATCATTATAAATTTTTAGCCAGTCTTGCTGAGTATGAACGCCAGACTGCCACTTATTCCATCAACCAATAAACATATTGCATCATGAAACAAATCATTTATACATCAGCACTTGCTCTTTTTCTGGTTGCCTGCGGCACCAATGCATCAGAGAAAAAAAGTACAACAACAAGTAATGCTATCCCCGTTCGTATTGCACCCATCCAAACGGACTCATCTTTCAATACGATTCAGGCCACCGGGCTTATCACCACAGAAAATGAAGCACGTCTTTCATTTAAAATCGGCGGAGTGATTGAACAGGTATATGTAGAAGAAGGACAGCAGGTAAAACAAGGGCAGCTGTTAGCATCACTCAACACGACTGAAATTGCCGCACAGGTACAACAGGTACAACTCTCTGTTGAAAAAGCACAACGTGATTACCAGCGTGCCAGCAATTTGTATAAAGACAGTGTGGTTACGCTGGAGCAATTTCAAAACAGCAAAACAGGATTGGACATTGCACGTCAAAATCTGCAACAGGCAGCTTTTAATCTGCGTTATGCAAAAATTTATGCAAGTGCCAACGGCTTTGTGGTAAAGAAAGTATTGAATGCAGGTGAAGTAGCCTCCCCCGGCTCACCTGTGGTGGTGGTAAGTGAAACAGGTAAACAAAGCAAGTGGGTGTTACGGGCAGGTGTAGCCGATGTAGAATGGTCGGCCCTTAAAGAAGGTGATAAAGCAAGTGTAACAGTGGACGCTTATCCCGACAAACAGTTCAACGCTGTAGTGAGTAAAAAATCATTGGCGGCTGATGCAGCCAGCGGTTCTTTCCAGATTGAGTTACAAATTGATTTTGGCGGATTGCAACCTGCCGTGGGTTTATTTGGCAAAGCCATCATTACACCTTCCGTTATCACCAATGGTTTCAGTATTCCTTATGAAGCATTACTGGAAGCCAATGGCAAAAAAGGATTTGTATTTGTAACCAATGATCAAAAGAAGGTAGAACGTGTGGAAGTAACCATTGCATCTATTGAAACCAATCGTGTATTCATAGCCGATGGATTGAAAGGTTATGCCTATGTAGTTGTAAGCGGCAGTCCTTACCTCACCGGCGGCGCTGCCATCAACGTCATCAAATAATCATCATCTAAAAGTATTCAAATGAAACTTACTTCCTTTTTTGTTAAGAACTACCAGTTTACATTGGTGGTGTTTGTGATGGTGATTGTGGTGAGCATAACCACGATGTTTAACATGCCCCGTGCAGAAGATCCGGAAATCAATCCGCCACAGTTTCCCATTGTGGTGATTTACCCCGGTACCAGTCCTAAGGATATGGAAGAACTGGTGGTAAAGCCCATTGAAAAACGTGTGAGCGAACTGGAGAACATCAAAAAAATCAACACCAATATCAATGATGGTGTGGCGGTGATTGTGGTGGAATATAAATACAACAGCAGTGTTGATGCCAAGTACCAGGAACTGATCCGTGAAATGAATTCGCTGCGCACCGAATTACCGCAGGATATCTACAGCCTGGAAGTACGTAAGGTAACTCCTACGGATGTAAACGTGTTGCAAATCGCATTGGTATCAGAAAACGCATCGGATGAAAAGATGAAATACTATGCGGATGCGTTGAAAGAAGAACTGGAAAAAATCAAAAGCTTAAAGAAAGTAGATGTGCAGGGTGTGCGTGAGCAGCAGGTACGCATCGACTTACAGGTAGATAAACTGGCGCAATTAAAAATTCCGTTGAATGCAGTGTTGGGCAGTATTCAAAGTGAAGCCGCCAATATACCTGCAGGCAGTGTGCGTGCCGGCAGCAAAACCTTTAATGTAAAAACAAGCGGTAAGTATAAAAATCTGGAAGAAATTCAGAATACAGTGGTGTATGCAGCCGGAGGAAAAACAGTTTTGCTCAAAGATGTGGCCACTGTTTCTTTTCAGTATGAAGAACAGAAACATATGGTGCGATTAAATGGTCATCGTTCTGTATTGGTACTGGCTGCACAAAAAAGCGGCGAGAACATTGCCAAAACACAGCAAGCTTATTTACCGGTGATTGAAAAGTTTGCAAAAACATTGCCTGCCAATATTGAATTGATCAAATCATTTGACCAGGCTGATAATGTGGGCAGACGACTAAGCGGCCTGGGTATTGACTTTTTAATTGCCATTGGTTTAGTGATGATTACACTTATACCATTGGGATGGCGTGCTGCGGTGATTGTAATGGTGGCCATACCGCTTTCATTGGGGCTGGGTATTGTATCACTCAACTTTATGGGTTTTTCACTCAACCAGTTAAGTATTGTTGGGTTGGTGGTAGCCCTGGGTTTGTTGGTGGATGACAGTATTGTGGTAGTTGAAAATATTGAACGCTGGCTGCGTGAAGGGCACAGTAAAAAATTTGCAGCAGTAGAAGCTACCAAGCAGATTACATTGGCTGTGCTTGGTACCACCGCTACATTGGCCATTGCGTTTATGCCATTGGCTTTGTTACCAGAAGCATCGGGTGAGTTTATCCGTTCCTTACCACTGGCGGTGATTGCATCTGTAACTGCATCACTACTTGTTTCCTTAACCATTATACCTTTTCTCGCCAGCCGTGTATTGAAAACGCATGAAAATCCTGAAGGCAATATTTTCTTACGTGGTCTGAAAAAAATCATCAGCGGCAGTTATACCAAACTGCTGGAATATTCACTCAGGCATCCTGTTATTACACTGGTTACAGCTTTTGCAATGTTTGGTGCTTCTTTATTTGTATTTAAAATCATCGGCTTTCGTTTATTTCCCACCTCTGAAAAACCACAGTTCCTCGTGAACATCAACATGCCCTTACAAAGTAACCTGGAGGCTTCCAATAAAATGTCTTTGTATGTGGAGAAGGAATTATTAAAGAATCCTTCAGTGGAATATGTTACCACCAATGTGGGCAAGGGCAATCCACGTATTTATTACAATGAAATTCCGGCCAATGAAAAAAGTGATTACGCACAGTTATATGTGCAACTGAAAAAAGAAGTGAATCCCGTAAAAAAGAAGAAACTGATTGACAACTTCAGAGAACAATTTTTAAAAATTCCGGGTGCTAAGATTGAAGTAAAAGATTTTGAACAGGGTCCGCCTGTAGAAGCACCGGTAGCCATCAGGGTAAGCGGTAATCATTTAGATACACTTCGTAAACTGGCTGTGCAGGTAGAGCAGGTATTAAAGAGCATTCCGGGCACCATTTATATCAATAACGATGTAGATGTATTGAAGAGTGATCTGAAAGTAAAAATCAATACCGAAAAAGCAAGAACACTGGGTATCCAAACAGCCGATATTGACCGCACCATTCGTTTAGCCATTGCCGGTGTAGAGCTGGCCAAGTACACCGATGATAAAGGCGATGATTACAACATCGTAGTAAACACACCCAAAGAAGAATTCGCCACACTGCAAACATTTGACCGCCTGTTCATCAACAATGCAGTGGGCACACCTGTTCCGTTGAACCAGGTGGCATCACTGGAGTTTGAAACATCACCCAGCGTGATCAAACACTTAGACAAAAAACGGTTTGTGGTGATTACTGCTTTTACAGATAAAGGGGTACTGGCACAAAACATCAACAAAGCGTTTGAAGAAAAAATGAAAAGTATTGCATTACCTGCAGGCTATAATTATCAAATAGCAGGTGAAGCAGAGAGTGAGCAGGAAGCCTTTGGCGGCGGTTTTATGACGGTGGTGATTGCAACAGTTTTTCTGTTCATCATGGTATTGATTCTGGAATTCAAAACCTTTAAGAGCACATTAATTGTATTGAGTGTGATACCGCTGGGTATTATCGGTGGTGTGCTTATGTTATGGATAACCGGCAACCCTATGAGCTTTGTAGCCATCATCGGATTTATAGGGTTGGCAGGTGTGGAAGTAAAGAATTCGATTCTCCTGGTTGATTTTACCAATCAGTTAAGAGAAAACGGCAAGGGATTGGATGAAGCCATCCGTGAAGCAGGTGAGTTGCGCTTTTTGCCGATTGTATTAACCAGCTTTACGGCCATTGGCGGTTTAATACCTATTGCACTCAACAGCAATCCATTGGTTTCACCACTGGCACTGGTGTTGATTGGCGGACTCATATCTTCCACCATTCTCTCCCGTATTGTAACACCGGTGGTATATAAACTCATACCGCCACGTGTGGAAGTAAAAGAAGAGGGTGACATTTCTTAAATCATTTCAAAACCATAAAACGATAAACCATGAACCTGTCTTATCATCAACTAACGCAAACCATTAGCCGGTTGCTCAAATTGCAACCGGGCATGGTAACCACAGACACTCATTTAAAAGATGAACTGGGTCTTACCGATTGGGAACTGACTTTATTGATTAACCAACTGGAACGCAAGTTTCGGGTGGAGTTTCCGGAGCAGGAAGTGCAGCAGTTGCAAACCGTAGAGGCACTGGTAAGCCGCATAAGTTTATAAGCGAATCTGTTTACACAACGGATCCTGGCCCATTTGCCAACTGCAACTGCATAACAGGTCTGCATCAGCATTTACCTGTTTGTTTCACTGATCCAATGAAACTGTTTTTCTCCCAGCGGAAAAACAGTTGTGCGGCGGCGGAGTGTGAGTTGTAGTGAGTCTGTGAGCGGAATACTGCGTAGCATCAGCGTTACACTATCTTTCACTTCGTACCTGAACTGCACAATGGGAACAGAATCTGAAGTTCTGCGGAACAGTGAAAGCGTAGATCGTACACTGTCTACTTTGTAATTGAAATAGCCACGGCCGTACCGTTGACGGAAGCGACTGTCAGTTGTTTTAATACTTCCCTCCATACCTTTATCGAGAACGAAGTTTTGCCAGAAAAGAGAATCGGTATCAGCAATGGATAATGTATCACCCTGATGCACCTGCAGCAGCACATCGTACATACCTGTTTTAAGTACAGGCGGGTTGATTTTATTGTGTTGTTGATTGTATGATTGCAAAGACAGCATAACCGTTACGCCCATTGTTAATCCAACAAACACCCACTTTACGGTACGGGCTAAACGACGGCCACGTTTGGTGCTAAAAGGAAATTGTAAAATATTGCTTGACTCTGCCCTGTTATGAAAGAAAAATGCAATCAACCTTGGAAGTTCCATGGCCAGTAACCAGCAACAAATCACTACTAATGTTATGGAGTTGATCTTTACCGGAATATCATAACTCAGGTTGAGCATCATAACATTGAAGAACACACCCAGCGAAACCAATATCCCCAGCGTTGCTGTTGGCCGGAACAGGAGTAAGAGAGCAGCCACTACTTCAATAAGACCTGAAAAAAACTGATAGCTGAACGAGTAGCCGATAAACATCCATGAGAAACGCATGGGGAGGTAATCGCCCAGCGGAGTTGCCAATTGACTGAGACTGGGGAAAGGCATCTGTACGGCAAAGAGTTTAAAGATACCATAGGACAATCCGTTTGAAATAATGAAATAACGAAGACCCAGACAAAGCCAGTAATTGAGTTTACTGTAATGCGGCCGTTTACGATCGAGCAAGGACCAGATGATGGTACCCACTACAGCCAGCAACAAACCTGTGTACAAACCCATCCACTGTTCCGGCGTATCACCATTACCATTAGGTGGTTGTGTTGCCGGAGTAATATGATAGAGCCATTGATTGATCCAAAGTGCAAGTTTATCCAATGGCATGAACACATAATTCATTAAAACATCCATACCGGGAATACCCTGCAGAAAAACAAAGGGGGTGATAATGATGTTAACGGCCAAAAAGAAAAAACGGAAGATGAGTTTATATGCAGCAGACCATGGCTGTTGTATTTCAGGCAGCATTCAGTTTGGTTTTGAACTAAGATAAATAGCTGAGTTCATTTGAGCAACATTTAATCATCTTTTCCATTTCCATCTTAACCCGCCATAAATCATGCGGCCGGTTACAGGACCCCATACCAATGATGCATCAAAGTAAGGTCCAAACGCATCAGCCGCTGCAACGATCACATCTTTCTGAAAGAAGTTGGTGAGGTTTTCACCACCCAGGTAAAGATCAAAACTATTTTTCTTACCCAGCTCTTTGCTCAACTGTGCATTCATGAGCAGATAAGATGGAGATTTAGTTGTACGTTGAAAGTTCACCGGATTTGCAGCTGTTGATGGGATCCGTTTGCTTCCATTGTAGTTAAGTGTAAGGTCCAGCTTCCAGCCTTTATAATCAAATGCAAGATTGGTAAAAGCCCTGTGCAGTGCAGTGAATGGTTTTTGCAGCAGTTGATTAATGTAAGTTGTTTGTACATCAAAATAGCGGTAGGCCAGGCGCCATTCCAAATGCTGAAACGGTTGTAGATTCAACTCTGTTTGAAAACTGTTGGAATAGGATTTACCATTGAGGTTATAGAAACGGATGCTGCGTGCATCTTCCATATCCACCACTACCTGTTGTGAAAAATCATTGCGGAAAAAATCAAGCGCCAGTGAAGCTTTGCGGTTGAACAGACGGAACTGCTGATCATAACTGATGCCTTTGTTCCATGCCACTTCGGGCATCAGCCCATAGGCCTTACCGTTAGCAGCACCAACGATCTGCAATTGACGGGCACTCACAAACACACCCGTGTTTTCTGCCAGTATATTGGCGGTACGTTGTCCTCGTCCTGCACTCAAACGGAAACTGCTTCCTTTTACCGGTTCGTATTTCAGGTGTAAGCGTGGTGTCACAAACCAGCCAAACAGGTTGTTGTGATCAACACGTAATCCGGCTACCAAAACAAATTTTTTAGCAGGATCATAGGTGTATTCAAAAAAGGCACCGGGCACTGCTTCTCTTCGTGCAAATGAAAGCCGGTTAAACTGTTCATCATACACATCATATACCCAGCTGGCGCCTGTTCTGAATTTGTGAAAGGTGGTACCGATGATGGATTGATAAATGAGATTGCTGTAAATGTTTTTTTGCTTTGCATTGTAAAGCGTTAAACCATAGTAGGCATCCTGACGGTGATTATAAGCCGAAACCTGCAGACCGATGCTTTTGTATTTCTTTTCAGGAAACACATAACCTGTTTTGGCAAAGGCTTCCACTCTTGTTGTTTGCATACCTAAACCGTATTGATCTGTACTGCCTTTATGTTTGCCTGGATCAAAAGCAATGGTGCCGCCTGTTTTATCATCGGTCAATGCTTTGATGCCAAACTGAATGATCCATCCTTTTCCATCTTCATACTTCCAGCGGTTAACACCACTCCATAGTGCACCGGTTGGCAGGTCACGAAAAACATCCTTATTAAAATCGATTGTTTTGTTGTATAAAAAATCACCGTGCATTAAGAAGGTAGTGCTCCATTTTTTTCCAACCGATGCCGACCAGTTGAGGTTGACATCCGTTTTGTTCATGTTGTTGCGGTAGAGATTAAGATAGAACTTCTCTCCTTTATCCGGCTTCTTCAGTTCGATATTGATCTGCCCCGCTATACTTTCAAAGCCATTGGCTACGGAACCGGTGCCTTTGGTCAATTGAATACTTTCAATCCACGGACCTGAAATGGTATTCAATCCCATGGGTGTGGCAAGTCCTCTTGGTCCGGGCAGATTCTCCACTGTGAGTTGTGTATAGTTACCGCTCAAACCTAATAATTGAATTTGTTTGGAGCCTGTTACAGCATCGTTATAAGACACATCCACAGAAGGGTTGGTTTCAAAACTTTCACTTAGGTTGCAACAGGCCGCTTTGAACAATTCTTTTTCCGTCATGATCTGTGTGCGGATGGGATTGGCTGCCGATAGATACGTTGAACGTTGTTTGGCAGTGATGATAACCTCCTGCAATTGTTTGCCTTTGGCCAAAATGATCATCAGGTCTTCTTTTGCAAGCACATTGATGGTATCAGCACGGTAACCGGTGTAGCTGATGATGAGTGTGGTGCTACCTTCAGCAGTTATCATAAATACACCTGTACTGTCGCTCATCACTGTTTTACCAGTTTGCATCCATTGCACTGTAGCACCGGGTAGTGGTGTGAAATTTCCTTTGCCTGTTTCTTCCAGCACCACGCCTTTAATCTGTACTGTTGTTGGGTGAGTTGTATGTACCTGTGCAGTATCTGTTGTTTGCTGCATTTTTCGGTAATGGCAGCAGGCAGGCAATGCATTGTACACCGCATCATTGGCACGTATGCCATCTGCATCATGACCAGCGGCTACAATACGGTTCACTACTTTTTCTTTAGTGGTGAGGGATGGATTGTAATGCAGGGTTAGTTGCTGTTGGGTTTTGTTCCATTGGACACTGAGTACGCCTTTGCCTTTGGCTACTTCTTCAATACGGTCTTTACACATACTGCAGACGCCAGCCACGGGCACAACAACAGAGCTGTCTGTAACCGTTACCTGTGCTGTTGTTGTAACGCACTGCAGCAGCAGCCAAAACACAAAAAGAATCTGGATCATCGTTGAAACTACAAAAATAGAAACGGTTGTACAAGAACAACTGATGCAGTAGCGTGAATCATACTGATTGCTGTCAGTAAACAGGACAGCGGCATTATTGATTCACCACTACTTCTTTTTTGTTCAGATTACTATACAGTTGCTCCGCAAGAGGGCCGCAGATGTATTGCAGCAACACGGCCGCATATTCCACCGGTTCTCCCTTGTCGTTTTTTTTGATGACTGAAACACCACCGATGGGCCAAACAGTCCGTGTAAACAAGCGTGCCATATAGATTTTACCCGCTTCAAAATAAACCGGTTCTTTCAATTGCTGGTACATGGTATGAAATAGGTGCAGACCGGTATCGATATATAACATCGTACACCGGTTCATACGCAAGGGTGTACGCAGGTAATTGACACGGGAACCCCCGTCATAAAATTCATACTTGCCCAACGGATGAAGTGATTCATTAAATACAAACAATACCGCTTTCGTTTGCAATAACTCTTCATTTATTACACCACGTAAATCATCGGGGCATTGATTAGGTAACAGGGCATATTTAAATTTCATGGAATCGGTAACCGCCGGGGACACTTGTGCCTGTAGCTCAAACATACAAACGCAGCACACCAGTAATAGAAGTTGGTTGCGCATGGTTTTAATTTTGAAGTAAAATAATACAGGAATGGCTCGATGTGAATGATACCCGTCAGTAAAAGAAGTGTTTAAAAAAGTACCGAACTTCTTTACAGAAACCACCATGAAAAAAATAAATTACAAAAGAATAATGCTATATTTAATGACTTCGTCCCTTTGGACATCTTTCTTTGCCCTGTGTATTCTTCACCCCCAAAAGCAATTAAAAATGAAACGCTTGACCAGACTCTCTGTCCTGCTTCTTAGCATGACCCTGCCTTTATTCTTCATTTCCTGTAATAATGAAGAAGCCAAAACAGAATCAACAAACGGCGATACTACAGCCGCAGCTCCTGAACCTGTGAACACCATTGTTACCACACCCCAGCTGATGGGCTTGATCAAACACAAAGTGAAAGATTTTGCAGCCTGGAAAGTTGCTTATGATTCACATGATTCTGTAAGATTAGCGAATGGTATTCATTCTTATGTGATTGGAAGAGGTATGGATGATTCCATGACGGTTTTAGTTGCCATGAAAATCGATAATCTGGACCAGGCAAAAGCTTTTGCCAAAGATCCTTCTTTAAAAGAGCGCATGCAGAAAGGCGGCGTTGTTGGTGCACCCGAAATTTCATTTATCAATGTGGTGTGGCAGGATACGGTGAACGTGGGCAGTATTCCACGTGTGATTACTACGTATACCATTAAAGACTGGGATACCTGGAAAAAAGGATTTGAAGAAGGAAAACAGGATCGGATTGCGAACGGAATTGTTGACCGTCAGTATGGTCATGATGCTGATGACAATAAAAAAGTATCAACAGTTACAGCACTTACGGATGAAGCAAAAGCAAAAGCCTACTGGTCATCTGATGCCATCAAGAAACGCATTGAAACCGGCGGTATCACCAGTCCGCTCAATCGTTTTGTGTTTAAGATTGTACAACGTTATTGAGGAAAGCAAAACTTACATGTACTGGTGAATAAAAAAGATGAAGCCATGGCTTCATCTTTTTTATTTGTCTATTTGTCAATCGGATCGCAACCTCACCAGATGAAAAGTATGTATAAACACTTTTGGCAGGAGACCAACCAATAAGAAAATAACAATACTTATTTTTCTGATTGGAATTTGTAAACCATCAATCAGTTGCCTTTCAGCTAATTTCAATGGAATTGAAAAACGCCTCCTTTACTTTTTCATCTCCTTTGCCGGCCCTGCTGTTAAAGATGATGTTGTAGCTTTTTGCACCTTTTGTAAAAATCAAAACTGTTAACACATTAATTGCGTTCTTATCTGTTTTTCTGTTGATCACCAGTTTTAACGCTTTGCGGTCTTTGACCATTATTTTTTCTTCCTGTACCAGCGTGGCATCTGCACCCATGCTGCTTACAAAGGCAATTTTTGCCTGTTCCCAGGTTTCCTCATTTTCCATCGTTGCTTCCAGGGTTGCTTCATCAAGACCCATAGTAACCTGCAAATCATTTTCTACAGCTATGAGGTTGGCAGTACTGTCGGAAAGTTTAAGTATTAAAGATTTCATGCCGTTTCCCACGGTTTCTTTGGGAGTTTCAGGAAATGCAATAGATACACGCTCCGACAGGCTTTTTTTCTGCCAGTTGATCTGCGCATGGAGGCTGATGGTGCACAGTAGCAGTAAAGGAAATAAAATGTGTTTCACGATCTGTTTGAAATTTTGTTTGATTTATCAGTAGCAGAAAGTTTGAAATTATTACAGGATGCTCAAAAAAATTTATTCTTCTGTATACGAATCCCTGTTTCGAATTGAAAAAAAAATTTGAAGCAATTTGTAATTATGCTGAACGATCTGTGACTTATACCCTGTACATCCGGATGATTCATCACATTTAACAACATCAAAAATGAATACTTATCATTCAACCAAACCTTCAAAGCGAAAAGTGTTTGCTGTACGTTTTGCAGCAACCTTGCTCATGTTTCTCTTCGGAATCCTGTTGGGTTTAAACAGTAAAGCCCAATCATCTCAAACGCAGGAAAGTAATTTCTATGCCATCACCGGTAATGGGTTAAAAGATACGTCCTGGCTTTTTGGAACCTATCATTTAGTGAAGAGCAGTTACCTGGCCGAAGTACCCGCTGTTGTGCGTGCATTTGAAAAAGCAAAAGCTGTGGCCGTTGAACTGGAACTTGATTCAGCCGAAATGGCTGCCGCCTCCACCTTGGGCTTACTCAAAGACAAAACACTTTCGGAGTTACTCGATCAGCCCTTTAAAGACAGTCTCGACAAAGAATTGAAAACCACATTGGGCGTTGGTATTGACCGGTTCAATCAACTCAAACCCATGAATGTTGCACTTACCTTATCCATGGTTTATCTTGTAACCGATCCAAAATCGCCGTTACAAAAATATACCGGTGCCATGCTGGATGGTTATTTTGCAGCAGCAGGCAAAGAGGCGGGGAAAACAATCACAGCATTTGAAACACTGGAAGAGCAGATGAATCTGCTGTTCAACAAATCTACTGTTGAAGAACAGGTACACATGTTGAAACAGTTTTTACGAAACAAACAGGAAATGATCAGCGAGGGAAATGAACTGATTGAAGCCTGGTTTCAACATCATCTTTCAGCTATGTACGCCGCTACAGAAAAAGGCATGCAGGTTTTTGGCAATGAAGATGAACTCTTAAAGAAGCGGAACGACAGATGGATGCAAATCATTCCCGGACTGCTCAAAAAAGAATCGCAGTTTATTGCCGTGGGCGCCTTGCACCTGGCAGGGCCACAGGGATTGGTACAACAACTGCAGCGTGCAGGTTATACACTTACACCCATAAAATTATAAATCTTGAGCGAGGCAGCATTTTTAGAACAGGTACGGCAAAACCAGGGAATTATTTACAAACTGGTGGGATTGTATGCCACCGATGCAGAAGAAAAAAAAGATCTCTACCAGGAAATTGTACTGCAGGCATGGAAAGGCTGGCCCTCCTTCAGGCAGGAAGCAAAGTTCAGCACCTGGTTGTACCGTATCTGTTTAAATACCATCTTGACACAGAGAAGAAAACAACACCGGATTGATTATAAAGATTCGCTGGAAAGTATTTCGCCTGCTGTGCAAAATAAAGTGGTGCAACAGGAAGATGTGATGCGGTTGCAATTGGCGATTCGTCAATTGGCAGAAACCGACCGTGCCATTATTTCCATGCATCTGGATGGATATGATAATCCTGAAATTGGAGACATGATGGGTATTTCCAACAATCATGTAGCGGTAAAGCTGCACCGTATTAAACAACAATTGAGTCAACTTTTAAAGGCCTAACAATGAGCATTCAAAATACATGGAACGAAACCAATCATCCGCAGGATGATGATTTAGCCTCACTGCTGCAGGCTTCCCGGCTTTCCAAAATGTCTTCACACAACCCGCTGGAAAAGATCAAACGGAATTTACTCATCAATATGTGCTGGGGTGTATTGATCTGCATCTTTTACCTCTTCCTGCTTTTTTATTTTCGTGTGTGGCAAATCCAATTATGTGTGGTATTGGTTTTATTTTTTTCACTGTGGGCTTTGTACACTGCCTTTGTTCAATACAAACGAATCCATGCCGCCGTATTACCGGGTAACAATGTGTTACAGGAATTGAAACGGCATTATGACTCCATAACCGAATGGATGAAAATACAACAACAGGTAGCCCTGTTCATTTATCCTGTAAGCGCCACCGGTGGTTTTATGCTGGGTGGTATTTCGGGCTCCAATAAATCAGTGGAGGTGTTTATGAATAAACCCGGAATCCTGCTTGCCTTATGCATTGCACTTGTGATACTGGTGCCTGCCTGCTGGTATGTAACCAAATGGATGTTCAACTATAGTTTTGGAAAACATATGAAGGTGTTGAAAGAGAATATTCAAATGCTTGAAGAGTAGAGGTGAGGTGGCATTTTTGGTGGGGGTTGGTGGGAAGGGAAAGTGCTTGTGGGTGAGAGCACCAGCCAGGGCAAATGGCAGAAAGTATAAAAATTATAATTTCACAAAACCTTTTCTCAAGGCCTCCAGGCATAAACCCACACGACTTTGAACATTAAATTTGGCAAATAAAGCTTCCCGGTAACCATCAATAGTTCGTTCGCTCAGTTTCATTTCTGCAGCCACCTGTTTATACGTGAGTTCACTGCAGGCATAAGAAAGAAATTGTTTTTCTTTTTCAGTGAGCACAATAGATGGTGTTTCACTGGATTTTAGAAGCAGCCTGCGAAAATTGATATTACTTGCATCTGCATTGTAATAACCTTTTGTTACCACTTCGTACAATGCTTTTTCCAGTTCATTGGGATGCGTGTCTTTGAGCAGGTAGGCACAGCAGCCCGCTTTGATCATTTCAATGATGGCAGTGTCTGTATCGTTCATGGAAAGTGCAATCAGTTTCATAGCCGGGTATTGCTGACTCAGCCATTTACTGGTAGCAATACCATCCATCACCGGCATGTTTACATCCACCAGCATCAGGTCAGGTATTCTATTACTGTTCTTCAGTTTATTTTTTACATCTTCCCCATGCAATGCTTCAACAGTTACTTCATAATCTTTGAAGCTTTCCAGCATCAGTCTCAATGATTTTAAAAACAACTGATGATCATCTACCAATCCTACGGTTACTTTCATTGTTCATTTTGTTTTAAGGGTAATTGGATAGCTATTGTTGTACCCTTACCAGGAATCGAGTTAATAAACATTGTACCCATCAGGAGCTCCACACGATGCTGCATATTGGTAAGTCCCATGCTTTTTGCAACAGAGTTTACATCAAACCCATTTCCATTATCACTCACCGTTATGTTAAACTGTTGCCCTTCCTGCGTTACCTGTATACGCATGTTTGTAGCGCCTGCATGCTTCACAGCATTTTGAATGGCCTCCTGTACAATGCGGAATAAGATGATTTGCTCGTCGTTTTTTAAAGACAGATCTGTTGTTTGTATGTACTCTGCTGCAATCCTTTTACCGGCGTTAATACGTTCTACTAAGGTTTGAATATTTTCTGTGAAACTAAACTGCTCCAGCCATTCTTTGTCGAGCGACTTTGCAAGTGAACGGATTTCATTTATGGCCTGTCCCAATGTGGCATTGGCCGTAAGCAGGGTATCGGGCGGGGTTTGCAGTTCACGCTCGGTTAAACCAATCAGCATGCGGGAGGTGCTCAGCAGCTGACCCACATTATCATGCAGTTCTTTACCTATTTGCTGAAAGGTTTGCTCCTGTACTTCAATGCGTGATTGTAACAACTGTTGATTAAATTGGTCCTTAAACATAGTAAGTTCTGTTTCATGCTCTTTTCGTTTACGACGGTAAATCAAAAAGTAGGTAATACTGAATGCGAGCAGTATAAAAAATATGACTGTTGCGATTACTGCTGCAAATACAATTTCTTTTTCATTGTTGGCTGGCATACAAACTTAAAGCTACTCAAAAAGCAGCTTTTTGTTTAGGTATAAACAAACCAATTGTAAAAAGTATATACAGCAGAATATTACAAATACTTTGTATTACCCACAGATTTGCCATAATACTGCTCTCCTCCTCACGCATATAGTGATAAAGCGCAAAAGCAATCACAGAACAGGGGGCATAGATTAAAATGCCCAACAAATACCACATAAAGGGGTTTGATTTTACAATAAAGGTTTCTTTCACCTGGTATTGTTCTTTCAACAGTAATAATATCCAGAGCATATAAATACAGTTGTTTACACAAACAAGCGTATTTAAAAATTCTGCCGCAAGCCCTTTTCTGATGAAAAAATACAGGGTAATGAGAAAGTAAACCGCAACAGAAACATACAAGGTTCCCCTGCTTTCTTTAGAAGAAAATTTTCTGTTGAACAAAAAATAAAAAACAGCTATTTCAACTACTGTGTAAACATTGTAGCTGACATTGAGCAAAGCTGTATGTTCATCAATTGTAAACGTAAGCAACTGCGGTACTGACGCTGCAATTACCAAAAGAAATATCCATCTGGAGTCTTTATTTAACCCTTTGTAGTTGATAAAGCCTGCCAGTAATGGCAAAACAATGATCCAGATGGATATGAGTCTTAACGCCTCCTTCATCACATAAACTTATGTATTTGACTTGCCTTAAATACCTTTGGAACATTGTATTCTCCCGTCGCTTCATTCAATATTCCTGTACTCCCTGTTCCGCCGCCTGTTCCGGGGTGTTCTGAACCATCATCTGTAAGTACTCTCAATTCGAACTCATCTGTAGTTTCTGTTGATGGATTTTGAGAAATTTTATAGGGGAAGATCATTAAAGTTGGTCGGCCGTCAATATCAGAAAACTCATTACTAGTACCAATCCTGCTGTCTTCCTTTTTTCGTACACCATTAAATATTATAACACCATCTGCTTCACCTTTGGTCATTTTATCAGTGATCTGTTTAATGGAATCTTTATCAAAAACAAATCCGAGATCAGAGGTCATCTCATTCAAAAGACCACAGTAATAACGAAGTGCATCCATATCATCCTCTAAAAGTTCCTTCAACCGCTTATGAACTCTTTTTTTAATTTTCATAAACTCATGAAAATGCTTATCGGCTTGCGCCTGTGTTACGGGTCTTCCGTACTCATTACTTAGCATAAAATAATTTTTAGATTTTAAAATATGTTATTCTCTGCAATATTCTTAAAACGCATTACTTTTTTTAGGGGATTTTTCCCGTATTTGTCTGCTCATTTTCGCCTTGTTATACTTTCCAATATTTCAAATCTTTACACTATTCCATCACTGTTTCAATAAATCATTATGACAACACAACAACTTCTCCTCCAGCTTCTCCTTGGTGGTTTACTCGGTATCACCGGCCAGGGTATCCGTATTGTCATCGGGTTAAAAAAACTAAACGAGGAAGCCCAGGCCGAACAGGTTTCAATGAAACAACTTATTGATAACTCCCGACTGCGCACATCCATCTTCATTGGTTTTATTGCAGGAATACTTGCCATACTCAGCCTTACCGGGTTTACAGAGGAACTGAGTGCTGCAACAAAACCACTTAAAGAAATTATTATGGGTGTTATTGCGGCAGGTTATGCCGGTACAGATTTTATTGAAGGCTTTATGAATCGAAACCTTCCTAAACCCAATGCAACACAGCCCAAGCCAGTTCAGTAATTCTCAATTCAATAGTACTACTCACGCTATGAAATGAATATCTTTTTTTATTGTAACAATTTAAAATAAATTTTATGACAACAACTAAGCAAATGATTTTATTTTTAATCACATTTAATTTTGCTCTTCTATTTATATCGTATTCTTCATCTGGGCAAGATACCTACAGCGAAACCATATCTTTTCAGCATACAAGCGCTACTACCCAAAATCCCAAATTTTATAATAAAGATGTTTTCCCCAGAAACGGGTATTATGCTGCAAATGTTATTTATGCTAATAACGGGCAGCCTACATGCGGCTGGTGTTATCCAAACGATAGAAATCAAGGTACACCAAGAATCAACAACTTTGGAGAAAGTGTGACCTTAAAAACAAAGTGTGACGGTGGGCCTTGCAGTTTTTCTTACACAATAACTTTTAAAAAATATTTTATTGATGATAACATTATTAAAGTAACCAAAGACAACGAAGAGAATTTATCTTCGAATTATTGGGTGGAAAACAAAAGTAGCAGCAGCCTAACGCTGGTTTATAAAGTAGAAACATATAATCCTAATACAGCAAGTTATAATATCCTTTACCGATCAATTGCTATTGCAGGCTATACCAAAATCAGAGTTATGCCCAGGTATGTAAGAGTTGGTACTACTCTTCGGGAAGATTTTTTTACACCTTTATATGTTAAATAACATATAATAGATTAATTACTATAATACACCTGTGAGATTAGATGTTGTCAGCCTTTCAGATAGCCGCAATGGGCATTTAAAACTAAACTATTGCCCTAATAGGGGTACTAACTTATGAACTCATTACCACCCCTTGTTTTAAGGGGTTTTTATTTACAACCAGTTTTGCTTATTTCGTTGTTCATGATTTACTTTGAACACAATTTGTTTTCTACACCATGGCCAAAACAAAAAAGACTGAACAACAGGAACCACTCGAAAAGCAACTCTGGAAAGCGGCCGATAAACTCCGCAAGAATATTGATGCAGCCGAATACAAACACATTGCACTCGGCCTCATCTTCTTAAAATACATCAGCGATTCGTTTGAAGAACTGTTTGAGAAACTCGCTGCAGGCAAAGGCGATTATGCCGGCGCCGACCCCGAAGGTTGGCAATTATCCTGTTTCAGACAAAAAATTGAAAAGGATGGTTTTACGGGTGTAGATACGGGAAAAATACGGCTTGCAATTGAAAACACTTCGATTTTATTTACAATCTAAAATTAATCACTATGGCAACTTACATTACAGTACTTAACTCCAGTGTAAACAATAGATATTGGAAAGCTGTTCAGGTGGCTGAGAGTTTACAAGCAATTCTCAATAATCGCTATTACACAGCAGGTGTTAGCACATCTTTCCCAAAAAAAGAAGGAGATATTTTTGTACAGGATAAACAGGTGACTGAAACATCCACGCAGCTAACCGCTAATGCCAAAGTATTCAAACTTGACATGCAGACTTCTGATGCCATGAAAATAATGTCTGGTAAAGCATCTGCAAACCTTATTAAAAAAATGAAGAATCTCAAATAAAAAATCATATGATGCGCTATAGTTTAATCCCTTTCACCATCATTTTTACACTTATTGCAGGTTGTAATTATTCCGGCAAGCTCACCAAAAGGTATTATAACAAACGATTAGAGCCAAAACCAATTGATAATATAACTACACATGTAGATGTGAATGCTTACGTAATTGAAAAAGAAGCACCGCCTTCGTTTAAACCAAAAACAATTTTTGATTTGACTGAAAAAGGGCAACAGGAAGTAATCAGACAGGCTGGTATAAATGATACCACTAATGACAAACTAATGTCTTCATTAAGCTTACCGCTATCTTCAAAACCTTCAAATGAGATAGATTTTATTGATTATACGAAAGTTGAGAAACGAATAATTGTAACACTACAAAACCTGTCTCACATGCCGGCAGACAGAATTGGAAAAGTTAAAGTAGAATTGAAAATTGACCCTGAATTTAAGATATTGAGTTGTAACAGGCTTACAACAGAATATCAGTCAATTGATTTAGGAAAACTTAATTACTCAAATTCAAATCAGTTTGAAATATCAGGTAATTTAACAGGCGGAGTTACAGGCACGAGTGGAACAACTGATTTAAGTGAAACTACAAATTCCAATAAAGTTGGTGATGCTTCAACTGGTTCAAAAAATAACAGGACGGATTCACGGACAACGGGAACCACTGCAACAAGAGGTATTGCAGGGAAATTTAATGCTTCTAGAAGTTTTACAGAAGAAGTATTGTTAAAACAGCGAATTGTAAACTTAAATGCATCTATCTCAAATAATACATTAACACTTTTTCAGGAAAGTATAAGTGGTATTGATCTGTCGGGTAATATTCTAGCAGATATCATATTTGAGTCGAAAGTTGATACTAGAGTTGAAAGAGTTTATTCATTTTCAGGCTTAATGAAAGGTAGTTCTTTTGAAGAGCCAAAAGACGTGAAGGTAAAAGAAACTCTGATTGCCTATTTTAATTTCACAAAGGATATTAATGCAGAACTTTGTTATGAAGCCGATTTCCGTCAAGTAGACAAAAGACATCGTACAATCACAGAATCTGATGATAAAATAAATCTGCTTTACGGCAAAACGTCTCAACCTAAGAAAATAATCTTAATATCAAAGGATCAGTTGCGCCCTAAACTGTGGATTTTATTTGTAACAGGAGACAATAACAAAATACCGTTGCAATTTTTGAGTCCCGCTGCTGGTGGTAAAGGGCAATTAATTTTTAATTCATATACTGATGCCAGAAATTTTGTAACATGGTTAAAAGCAAATGCCGCAAAGATTGCAAATGCAGAGGGAAAGATTGGCACATCCGGTCATGCTATATTTAAATCAGACAATAGGAATATTGATGCCAATACAATTAATAGAATTGAAATCGGGGTATATGAGGAAAATTAAACGTCATCTTTCCCGGCAACTTCTCCCAATTACCTTATAGTGCCAGCGGGACGTTGCTTATTACGGAGACAAATACACCTCTGTTAAAACTCACATGTTACACAAGGTCCTTGCCCAAGTCATTTAGCGCTGAGGGAGATGTTGTTGAGAAACAAGGCATGGTGGCCTGCAGTGGAAAAACATACAATAAGAACGTCATTGCGAGGTATTTTGTGAGCCCCGTGTACAGGCAAAAGCCGTGGCCATCTCCCAC
>CAYPBV010000032.1:0-7602 GCA_964409025.1 uncultured Chitinophagaceae bacterium
GTTCCAGTACCGTTACCGACCAAAAATTAGAAGCAACTGATTGGATATAGAAAATACGGGCTTCCCAGCTTTTTATTTTGGAGATAATGGTAAAATGATGGGTGAAGCTGATGCTTGTGAAGGACTCATAAAATCCATTATTTTCAATTTGGTTCGTCAGTGCCGAACTAATTGAAAAATCACTTCCATAACCCCTTTTGTCAAATTGGTTCGTTGCCACCGAACCAATTACAATATGTGGCGCATAAACCTCTGCAAAAATCCTAATTTTTTTAAGATTGCCGGGAGAGAACCCTTTTAAACCAGGTAATTCTTTTTGCAGGTCTGCCGAAATTTGGTCAAGCACTTTGGCACCCCATTTTTGGGCCTTTATCTTCTCCGAAATCATCAACCCGGTTTTGAAGTATAGCATCAGTTGCTCCCGGTTAGCCAGCCTGGCTGCCACATACCGGCTCTGCACGATTTGCTGTTTAATAGACAAGATAAAATCCATATAGCTTTTATCAATTTTCATACTTCTCAATTTTATGTTTTTTAAATCGCTTAAAATCAGGCAATAAAAAGACCTGCTGGATTCTTATGCAATCATAAGATTCGCAAGTCTTGTCAAATCAGGTATAAAGTGGTTCGAGAATTGTACAGTTGGGTGCACAAAAGAAGGACAAATCGATAATTAATTCGGTTTGTCCTTCTTTATTTTGCCTGATATCCTTACCCGGCTTCTGATGATGCAGTACTGCCTTATTTATGTTGCTTTTGCCACATTAATTTTTATTTATGAATTAGTAAGTTTGGCAGTGAAAGATAAATACAATGATTTTTCTTCACTTGATTTCTTGCTCGTTATTTATTCTTTTGCTTAAAGTGCAGTTACGCAGGATATTCCATATCCGGTAGTTCTAAACCATTTCTGTTAACAAAACAGCTTAAAAAGACATCCTGCAAAACTTACACTCTTTTGTAATATAACCGACAGGTCCTCCCCCACATTCATTTTTACTTTGTTATCTCAAATTAATATTATGGATACAAACAGAAAAATCAGTCACCTGCATTTAGTGATGCAGTCAAAGGCACATGAAAAAAAAATCATAGGTGCATTTTGCACAATAATTTTAGTTTTCATAAGCTTATTTGTAACTGTTGATACACAGGCTCAAAAAAGTAAAAGCACTTATTTTAACAACCTTGATGCAAAAGGTGTAATTCTAGATGGTTATGATGCAGTTGCCTTTTTTACTGATAACAAACCGGTAAAAGGTGATGCAAAATTCAGCTATACGTATCATGATGCTGTTTATCAATTTGCTTCACAGGAACATTTGGATTTGTTTAAAGGCAATCCCGAAAAATATGCACCGCAATTTGGTGGCTGGTGTGCGTATGCTGTTTCATTAGGACGCATTGCTCCTATTGATGTTAATAATTTCTCCATTGTAGATGGACGTTTATTCATTCAGCACAACCAACGTGCTGTTAACGGATGGAACAAAGATGTACCGGGAAATATTGTAAAAGCAGATAAATACTGGCCCGATGTAGCTGCACATAACGGCAAGCAGATTACTACTGATGAAGAAAAGGGATTTTACAATAATATAAGTAACAATGGAGTAATTATGGAGGGTTATGACCCGGTTGCATATTTTACTGATAAGAAAGCTGTGAAGGGTACATCACAATATTCAGCACGTTATAATGGCGCTACTTATTATTTCGCATCTCAGGAACATGCTGATATGTTTAAAGACCATCCGGAGATGTTTGCTCCGCTTTATGGTTCTTTTTGTGGTTATGCCATGGCATTTGCAAGAAGAAGGCCTGTGAATCCTGAGTACTGGAATATAGTTGATGGTCATTTGATTTTGCAACATTCAAAAGGTGCCTGGGAATTATTTAATAAAGACATTCCAAAATTCAAGGCAGATGCAGATGTAAAATGGCCGCCCATTCAAAAAGAAAACGCAGGTAAAAAAGTAAAATATGATAAGCCTGTTTAAATCATCTTCAAACAAATACAAATGAAAAAATTATTCATTGCATTGGTTACATTCTTTACGGTAACTATTGCAAAATCACAAGTAACGCAACAGGCTAATATTACACTCGAAGCAGCAAAGAAAGTAGTGGCTGAAGCCGTGAAGTTTGCAAAAACTGTAAATGCTCCGGGTGGTGCCATTGCTGTAGTAGATAATGGTGGCAATTTAGTTTACTTAGAACGGTTGGATGGAACATTTGCTGCTGCAAGTGAAGTGGCAACAAAAAAAGCAAACACCTCTGCATTATTCAAAGCACCTTCTTCTAAACTTGAAAATGCCATCAATGGCGGACGTGGTGCTTTAATAACCGTTGGTCATACGTTTTTACAGGGAGGTATTCCCATCATCTTTAACGGCCAGGTAATAGGTGCCATTGGTGTGAGTGGCAGTGCAAGTGCACAGCAGGATGAAGATATTGCCATTGCAGGCAGCAAAGCACAAATTCAATAACTATGAGTAAGATTTATAAAATTATACGTATACAAATCATTCTCTTCTTTCTCAGTCTCATTGCGGTTGCATTGTTTGCACAGGAAACAAGACAGCTTTCTGTTGACAAACCGCAAGCGATTGCTGATTTAAAAACAACTGAAGGTGCAGCACTGGTTAATGCAAAATGGTTTGTACAAAATGCCCATGTAGTGGATGCTGATTTTAAAACACCCGGCCCCGGAACCAATGGTGATAAGCTGCCATTGTATCCAACCGGTACTGCTATTAAAACACATCAGCTACATCCGCAAATTGATGCTGCTGATTTTAATACCGGTTTTAAAGAAATAAAACCAACTGACTTAGAATTAAGACAAGGCACAGGATTATTTTCATTTGTATGGTATAAAGTTGATGTAACTATCCCTGCTACCATTGGTAAATTAAATACAACAGGTACTACTGCTGTATTTGAAATTGTGATGGATGATTACAGTGAAATATGGGTAAATGGAAAACAGATGCATGGCTTTGGTCAAAATGGAAATGGCGTCATCAGCGGTTACAACACAAGGAACCGTGTGATACTCAGCCACAATGCAAAAGCAGGTGATAAATTTTCTATTGCAATCCTTGGAATTAATGGAACAATGGGTAAACTCCCTGATAATTATATATGGGTACGCAATGCCGTGATTGATTTTTACAAAGATGGTTTACCTGTAAATAAATCATGGGCTGATGACGGAAAAATTTTTGTTATTGATGAAAAGCTCCATACAATTATTGCGCCCGGTACAAAGATTGAAAAGATTGCTGATGGATTTTCATTTACAGAAGGGCCTGTATGGCATCCTGACGGATACTTATTATTCAGCGATCCAAACACCAATACCATTTATCGCTACAATCCAAAGAATCATAATGTAACGGTTTACATGAGTCATAGTGGTTATACAGGTGCTGATATTGGTGAATACGGGCAACCGGGTAGTAACGGATTAGCGATTGATAAAGAAGGAAGATTGATTATTGACCAGCATGGAAACAGAAGAGTGATTCGTATTGAGAAGAAAGGGCCTGTTACGGTTCTTGCAGATAAGATTGATGGCAGGCGTTTTAACAGTCCTAATGATATAGTGCTGAAAAGTGATGGCAGTATTTATTTTACTGATCCTCCTTACGGATTGCCCGGTTTCTTCAATGATAAAAACAAAGAACTGGATTACCAGGGTGTGTTTCTGATTAAGAACGGAAAAGTATCAGTAGTTGCTAAAGATTGCGGCGGGCCGAACGGTATAGCATTTTCACCCGATGAAAAATATTTATATGTGGGCAACTGGGATATTAGGGATGTGCATCATACCAAAACTGTTTGGCGCTATGAAGTACAGGCAGATGGCACATTAAAGAACGGAAAAATATTTTTCGACTGGAATCTTACGGAAGATGATGAAGCCATTGACGGCATTAAAGTAGATAAGGAAGGAAATCTGTTTGTATCAGCACCCGGCGGTGTTTGGATTTTATCTTCCGATGGAAAATTATTAGGCAAAATTGTTACACCTGAACGTGCAGCCAATATGGCCTGGGGTGATGATGGAAAAACATTGTACCTCACCACCCATACCAGTTTGCATAAACTAAAGGTACTAACAGGTGGAAAGTTTAGTTGGGAGTAAGTTGAGAGTGTTGAAGCTCCGCCAAAAGCGGAGCTATTTTTCATTTTAAGTCTTATATCTATGTCTAAAAAGAAAATAGCCATTATTACAGGTGCCACAGGAAATCTTGGACTGGCAGTAACAAAAAAATTTATCGCTGAAGGATATAAAGTAATTGGTACAGCTGTACCCGATGATGCTACGCCTATGAACTTTAACGAAGATGAATTTGAAAAAGTGGTAGTGGATCTGCTCAATGAAGAAGCTGCAGCAGAGTTCATTGCTTCAGTAATTATGAAGTATGGCACTATTGATACAACAGTTCTAACGGTTGGCGGATTTGCAATGGGCCGTATCAGCGAAACTTCTGCCGGCGATTTATTGAAACAATACAAACTCAATTTTGAAACCACTTATCATATTGCCCGACCGGTATTTGAACAACTGATGAAGCAGAACAAGGGCAGAATGTTTTTTATAGGAGCAAGACCGGGCCTATCTGCGGTTCAGAGTGAGAACATGACAGCCTATGGTTTCGCAAAATCCTTAGTGGTTCGGCTGGCTGAATTAATAAATATTGAAGCCAGAGGAAAAAATGTAGTAGCAAGTGTTGTCATACCAAGTACGATTGACACACCGCAAAACCGCAAGGCGATGCCGGAAGCTGATTTCAGTAATTGGGTGAAACCGGAAGATATTGCCAATATTATTTATTATCACAGTACAGATGAGGCTCATTCCTTAAGAGAAACAATCATTAAGGTATATAACAATTGTTAACCCTTTTCACCACAGATGAATAAATCAAAACCATGCAACAAATTAACCGGTTTTGGATAGTATTAATTCTTTTTTTTCATAAGACAGGTTATTCACAAACTACAGCAACGTCGTGCATCAACAAATCTAAACCTCGCTATCTTCTTCCCTATCCTGCCGGCAATAGTTATTTTCTGTTGCAGGGGAATTGTGGCAGGCATAGTCATTTTGAACACCAGCAATTTGCCTATGACTTTCGCATGCCGGCAGGTTCCATCGTTACAGCAATGCGCTCAGGCAGAGTTGTAAATGTGAAAGAGGAATTTCCTGATAATACCAATAAAAGCGATTCGCTCAATTTCCTGATCATATTACATGATGATTCTACCGCATCCCGTTACCTGCACATTACCTATAATGGAGTTTTAGTAAAAAAAGGAGATTACGTAAAAGCTGGCGATACCATTGCACTAAGTGGTAATTCAGGTATAAGTACAGAGCCGCATCTTCATGTTGATATTACAGGTTATTGCACAAAATCACCCTGCCAAACACTACCTTTTTCATTTATTAACAGCAATGATCCTGTTCCTTTACAAGGCAGAACCTACCAGGCTTATAAAGTAAAGAGATGGCGATTGAAGTAAATGAAGCTTATGTAATACAGCTTACATTTTAAGCTGTTATAAAACCTAAGTTTGAGTTATAATTATTTTTTCTGCCATGAATCAAGATTCTACTATACTTCATCAAAAAAAGATTCTGATTACAGCCGGCCCCACAAGGGAAGCGATCGATCCGGTACGCTATATCAGCAATCACTCATCAGGCAAAATGGGTTATGCACTGGCGCAGGAATTTCTCAACCGTGGTGCAAATGTTGTTTTAATATCGGGGCCTGTTTGTTTGCAATTGCAGCACGAACGGCTGCAATTGGTACTGGTACAATCGGCAAATGATATGTACATGGCCTGTTGCCGTTTTTTTGAAGAAGTGGATATAGCTGTATTTGCAGCGGCTGTTGCAGATTACCGCCCTGCTGAAATGGCTCAGCAGAAAATTAAAAAGAATGAAGATTCCTTTACAATTAAGATGGTGAAGAATATTGACATCGCATACGAGTTCGGCAAAATAAAACAACCGCACCAGGTTTCTGTTGGTTTTGCACTAGAAACAAATGATGAAGAAGCTAATGCTATTGGTAAACTGAACAAAAAGAATTTTGATATGGTAGTGCTTAACAGCATGAACGATGCACAGGCGGGCTTTGGGTATGATACAAACAAAATCAGCATCATTAAAAAAGATTTATCAGCAGCGGTATTTTCATTGAAATCAAAAACAGAAGTCGCTTTTGATATTGCTGAAACAGCTGTAGAATTGCTGGCTGCTAAGAGGGAATTATCATCGTTGTTTTAGAGAAGTTGTTAAACAGACGTGTTAGGTTTCTCAAAACCTAACACGTTTTATATTTTTTACGGCTTGCAATAAATTAACTCTTCATTTTCTTTGAACCAGCTTAAACCACCGGTGCGTTGCAATGCTGATTTTGTATTGATGTAGAGTACCACCCAGTCGTCATACTTTACTGCTCTTGCATGGAGCTTTACAGGGTCAGCTACATAATCCTGAACAAAATCATTTACAGGTTTGCCATCTTCATCAACCAATAAATAATACAAAGGTCCTGCATCACGCTGACGCACATAAAATACCGGGCTGATACCCCCGGCAATACAACGAATGGCACAATCTTTATGCGGTTTGCCACGGCCGGGCTTCATGACGCCGAAATAACATTTGGGGTCGAGTATTTCACCAATTAAATCAACAGTGCCTAATTCTTTTATTTCAGTATTTAAAGGAGAAGTATTTGTTTGCACTGCAACCAAGGGTTTATCATGTTTGTCAATTTGAAACAATGTTTTACCATCGCTGTAAATGAGAGTACCCTTAAAAGTAAGTTGATGCCCGTTAAAGCTGATGCCCTTTTGCTGCTCCAGTTCATTGATGATTCCCTGTGCGCCAAATTTTCCATAACCCACTAATGGCATGGTAATAAACTCTTTCCTGCCGTTTGCATCAGTCTTTGAAAATACTTTAACGGATGGTACCGGATAATTTTGATAGATACCTGTTACTTCAGTAAGAATTCCGTATTCAAATACCGCTGTTGAAAATTTCCGCTGCTGTAAGGAAAGTACAATACCAAGCACTAGTACAAGTATGCCAATCACCAGCAGAAATTTCCTTGCATGTGTTACAAAACTTTTTGGTGCTGTGTTCATCCAGCCGATATAAAATTCTTCATTCATTTCTTTCCTGTTTTAAATTCAATTAATAAAGTGGAGCACCCTCTTGCTCTGTACCTTCAGCAAAAGGTGTGGGATTAAGCCACACTTTATTGTCAATTACTTTCACTTCATACGTACTTACTTTTTCTTTAAACGGCGGAGGTGATTGCCCGTTTTGCGGCAGGTATTGATAACCATGCCAGGGACAGGTAATACATCCGTCAATAATTTTTCCTTCACCCAAGGGGCCGCCCTGGTGCTTGCACACATTGTGTACAGCATATAATTTGTTTTCATGCCGGTACACGGCAATACGTTCTTCATCAAGGCAAAATATTTTGGCCCTGCTGTTTTCAATTTCATTGGCTTCACACACATATACAAAACCATTTTGCTGAACGGTGAATTTCATTTTGT
>CAYPBV010000032.1:7612-26539 GCA_964409025.1 uncultured Chitinophagaceae bacterium
CTTCCGCTCTTTTAACCCGGCTGATAAATGAAGGGTGATTAATGAAGCCGTACCTGTAAATAGTATCCAAACAAACACCGGGTTCTTCTCAAGTTGAATAACACCCAGCATTACATGCATCACAATCAATACATAAGCAACATATACCATCATGTGCAGTGATTTCCAAACCATGGGTGATAAATTATGCAGCCAGAAATCATGACTGGTAATGGCCATGAGTAAAAGAATCAGTAACGCCAGCAAACCCAGTAACTGGAAAGGGAAAGCAGGAAGGTTACCAAAATTGGTGTTAGATGTAAGTAATGAAACAAGAGGATTGGTATTACTTAAACTGTGAAATTGAACAATGCTGAAAATACCATGCACTGCTGCAAAGCAAAACATCGTAACACCCAAATGCCGACGGTTATAAAGAAAGGGCAGGAATTTTTTATTCAATCTTGTTAAGGGGCCAATGGCAAGGATGATGTGCAATAGCAACAGCGCCAATGTGGAAGTGCTGCGTATGAGTAATGTTTCAAACGTAGCTTCACTGTTGAAAATAAGTGTGAGGCTTATGAACAGCAACAGATAGCTGAAGCAAAACAAAGCAATCAGGCTGTCATATATTTTCTTTTGGCGGTTCCAGCCAACGGCACTGTAGGCGGTACTCATAGTGAAAAGTTGATGGTATCAATAATTTGTTCGTGTATAAAATCGTATAACTCCAAGTGATATTTTTGTGAAGTACTATCGTATTTCAATGGAAATCGATAGTGCCCTCTTGTTTCAATTCTGCCGGTTAAAACCCTTTGCTCGTTTGCTTGTACCTGGTAAATTAATGCCGAAGGAATACGCAAAACAACTTTACTCCACCATTCCAATTGCAAATCACCTTTGCTGTTTGTCCGTATCTCAACTTCGTAATGAGAACGTTTGATTGTTTTTAGCAGTACAGGTAAAGATTCGGGTTGAGCTACCTGAATTGCTTTCACAGGTTCAAATTGCGGAATAAACAGCCACGATAGCAATAACAGAATTGGAACTGCTGTTGCAATAAAACTCCAAATGATGCGATGACGTTTACGAAGCGGCTTGTTCATGAATTTATATTTCGATAGACTATTGTTAGAATATTTTTTTTAACCTTGTCAGATTCAATGCAGAATAGAATTCAAAACGTACAAGTGTCACGCTAAAGACGTGATGTACCATACGACGCAACAGCAGTTCAATTATTATTCTTCAGCCGGTAACAGCATCTTTGTATTTCTCATCTTTCTCCACTTGAATAGTAACACCGGCCATAAAACAATTACTCCCGGTGTAATAATGAGTTTAAAACCGATGCTGCCGCCTTTTGCTGTTTCATCAACCACATAAATGCCACGTAATAAAAATGCAATTGCAAATACTGCACCTGCTATGAGGTAAATAAATACCAGCCATACAATTATTACTGCTATCATATAACTGCAAAGAGATGAAATTATAATTGAATACTCTGTCTGTTAAGCGACGCTTACAAACAAAAAATCCCGCAACAAATATTGCGGGACTTTTTCTTGCCGGTGGTTAAACCTTGAGCACACTGTTCCAGCCGTTGAATCCATCCGGCTCACGCACAGGGTTGTCGATATCTTCCACCCACATTTTGTCGTCAATAAAAAACTTGTATTTGTAAGTTCCTTTTGGCAGCATGGGTATTTCAATTTTCCATGTGCCGTTTTTTCCCGGTTCCAGCAACAGTACATCCTGCGCCCAGTGATTAAAACTTCCGGCAAGCGAAATTTGTTTTGCACAGTCATTGGTAATAAAAAACTCAATGCTTTTTTTCTTTTTGTGCAGGAGTGGGCTTTCAACCGGTTTCATAATAACCTCCTTTTTTATAACCTGTAATAATGCATGGCGGGCACGTATATAACCAAAACCTTGTTTTTCAATAGGCATATGGGGCAAACGTTTAGCAGTGGAGTACAGAATTTTACGCACCATGGCAGGTGTAAGTAATGGGTTTACCTGCAGCAATTGTGCAATAACAGAACATACAATTGGTGCTGCAAATGATGTGCCATCCACATGCATGTAATCTTTTGAAAAGAACTTGGTTTGCTGGATTTTTTCACTGAGTAATTGCCTTATAAAAGTTACATCATTTCCGGGAGGGTTTCCAAATTTTTCATGTAAATAATTTTGCACAACTGTGGAGTTGCCCATCAACTGCTCATCGTTCATTGTAAATGCATCATTTAAAAATTCTGCTTCTGCTTTTTCATCAGTACCGGGAAGTACCGGCGCTGCAATCCAGATGGCATTGGCCACCAGTTCAGGCTTGTACAATCCATCCACAGTAATTCCAAACGAAGAATGATACGGTTGCAGTTCTTCACTCAAAAAATTATTATCATCAATACCGCCAACACTGATTACATGCACTGCGTTGGCCGGTGGTTTAATAGCAGCATGCTCATCATTACCAACCGCAGCAACAATGATGATGCCTGCTTCAATCAACTGCTCTGCAAGCCTGTCAACTTCTGATTGATGATAGCTTGTTGGTTCATCATCGCCAAGGCTCATATTTACAATACGGATATCATACTGTTCATGATGCTGAAGTACCCATTGTAATGCTTTGCAAATATTTTCAGTTGTAATTCTTCCTTCATTGTTCTGTACTTTTAATAACACCAGTTCGGCATCGCAGGCAATTCCTTTATACAAACCATTGCTGCTGTAACCATCGCCTGCACAAACAACACTCGTCATGGTGCCATGCCATGCAGATGGATGCGGTTGCATTAAGAAATCTTCATTGGCAGATGGGTTCGTAATATCAACCACCTTCTTTACACGGTTGCGTGTTTTGATTAAATCATCATGCAAATAAAAACCGCTGTCTATAAAACAAATCGTAACACCTTTGCCTGTGTAACGGGTATCTGCATCCAGGCGTAAGGGCGTTGGAAGAATAATAAAATCATCAGGGCTTTTCACTGGAAAATAAGGCCCTACTTCCGGCAACAAACGTTGCTGCATAACAATTTCTGTTTGATAATAATCCACGCAGCGGCTGCACAACCCATCTTCCACCGCCCATTCAGGATTCTGCGTTTTAATTTTTTCCAGCACCAGTTTTTCATTTTCTGTATGAAATCGAAAAAGCAGTTTGCTTACTGCATCGCCGCACAAAGGACATATCAAAGAATTATTTTGCATGAAGCTGAAATTATTTTTTGTTACCTGCTGTAGTTTTTCATGGCGTCTTCGTTGTGTCACTCACTTCATCGTTCAGTTCATTGTTCAACAACTTTTGTACAACTGCTTTTGTAAATGCGGATATACTTCTGCAAATTGTATCCGGTTTCGAAAACCTTTGCACAATTTGATTACAGTGTTTGTACAATCTTTACCGCATGCCCATCCGGGTCTTTTACAATAAAAGAAATCGTATGCTTATTTTTTAATTGCTGATGCACTAATGTCTTTGAAACAAAAGAAAACCCTTCTGCTTTTAGTTTGTTATATATTGCTTCCGCATCATCAACAAACAAAATGGTTTGCCAAAACCATAAATCATCGGCTCTAGTATCAGCAGGATAAAGTTGGCCCGGCCCGGGTAACAGGTATTCTAAAAATTCAACACCTATTCCTTTTGCTGCACGGTGACCTGTAATGTGTAATGATGCTCCTTCTACATTATTCAGATGCTCCTGTTCATTTCCTTTGTTATAACTTTCGCCTTTGTATTCAATTCCTAAGAGTGTTGTATAAAAATGATGGCTTCTTTCAGTATTGCTCACACCAATGGCTGTATGGTCAATGCCCAAAAAAATTTTATCTGCAGGCTTATGCCATTTGGTTTGTCCTTTATCTTTTGGAAAATAAATCAGCTCCAGGTTATGGTTATCAGGGTCGTGAAAATAAAATGCTTTAATTCCTGCTGCTGCAGGAATACTTGCAGGTAATGTTTGGGGCGATGTGGAAACATGCTCCACATGATACTTTCTCACCTGTGCATAGGCTTTCTCCATATCGCTCACCACAATGGCAATATGCTGAAAACTTAAATCATTACTCTTCTGATTTTCAGGAATACTGCGGCCGCCGGCAGTTAAATAATCAGTGAGTTCAATAAACTCATCACCCAGTTGCATACGTACAATACGGATGTTTACACCAAATAGTCCTGTGAGTTGTTCTGCTTCCCTACCCTGCATTTCTGTATCAGCTACTTTTTTAAACCCAAGTACTTCAGCATAAAATTTCTCTGAACGGACCATGTCTTTTACTGTTATGGCAACAGCATCTACAGATTTAGTTTGTGCAGTTACAACAGATTTAAAAAATAATACATAAACGAAAAGCAAAAAATAATTTTTCATTTTATAACTGTTAGGTTGAATGATTTTGATTTTTGTTTTTGGAAACGAAGAAATACTTCTGAAGCCAGCAGCATACCTGCAAAAGGCATCAGAAGATAAATCCAGAAAGCTGTCCATATATCAGCCGGCAACGCACTGGCAAGTGAACGTGCAGGGTTCATTCCAAACCCGGATATCGGACCGGCAACAATCACCCAGGTACAAACCAGGCATCCGGCAAATATTCTTGTATATTTTTTTAAATGCTTGTGATACGAAGTAAACAACACCATCGTCATCGTAATAAATGCAATTACAAGTTCAGTAAGTGCAGCAGCAGTAACTCCGTATTGACCGGGAACAGTAACAACTGAAGAAACAGGTGCAGAGGTCAGCAACTCACCCATTACAACCTGCATTAAAACAACAGCAAGCGTACCACCTGCAATCTGAAATACAATAAAGAATAATGAATCGTATATACAAAGCCCGTTTGTTCTTAAAAATGTTAGTGTAACGGCAGGGTTAATGTGAGCACCACTGCCTGCAGTGAAGGGCGAATAAAAAATAAATAATGCAGTGCATCCCATGGCTACACCCATCAGAATGTTCCGTTCAGCATCTAAATTTAAAAGTTGGTGCCACGAACTTTTTTCAGAAAACAGCATAGCACCAAAGAAACAGGCTGATATCATGAAGATACCCAGTCCCAAAGCTTCCTGCAGATAATGAATGTGGTTTTTTCGAAACGCTGCTTTCAGTTGACTGAAGCCGCTTAAACCACGATTTACCTGTATGGGCATTGCACGCATAGTACAAAGAGAATGCAAAGGAATCATGTAGGTTGTCGGCCTGTTGACGCAAGCGGCTACTTTTTCAACTCAAGCTCAATGGTAATACCTGCAATCAAAAAATGCTCTTTCCGGTTTCCATTGGCATATATATACTCCATATGCGGTTTAACTGTTTTAGTATTTAACATGAGCCCTCCACCGCTGTTAAAATAAAGCTGTTTACTTTGTATGGTTTCAACACTACTGCTTTCTTTTTCAACTGAAACACTGAAACCGGTTAACGGATAAACCACCAGGAATTTGAAGGGATGCAGGTAATAATGAACATTAAAATCATAATCCCAAGATGAAAGAAGGAATTCTCCGGTTTCTTTCGTTTTCCGGTGCTCAAAAAAACGGTTCACTTCAAAACCTGCATTTAAGTTTTCAGTGAAATGATAAAATACACTCAGGTTTGCGCCATGTACCTTTTGTGATTTATTTCTTACTGCGGCTACATCTATGCTGATAGATTGTGCTTTTGAATAACCTATGCAGAGAATTGAAATAAAGAATGCTGTAAATCGTTTTTTCATAATGTTAACTGTGTTCTTTAATTTCTTTCAATTCTTTCGCTAAAAAATAGTTCAATGCCGTGCGTAGTACTGCTATTGCAGCCAGTTTACCAATAGCATCCCAGCTTGGTGCAACGGCTGTGGCTAATACATCTGCCCCCAGCAATAGCTCCAATGAAACAGCAACTGCACTTCCAAAACGCACACGGATGTTTTCATTTGTTTGCTGCTTTATTTTTAAGAAAAGCTGCAGCAGGTATTGATATATGGTTTTTAATACTGCAAATCCAATAATGATTGCAGCCAGTATTTCAACCGCATGGCTAATACTGATGGTAATATGTTTAGCTAGTTCTTCCATTTATTTATTTTAAAAGGCGCTTCTTAAAAAGGAAGCGCCGTACTTATTCTATTAACATGAGAAATTTATGAACCCAGCATCTCAAATTTTTCTTTAATTGATTTTTCTTCTTTATACACATGATGCAGAATATGATTACCCACACGTAGTGCATTAGCTGCAATCGTCAACGCCGGATTAAATGCACCGCAACTTGGAAAGAAGCTTGCATCTACCACATACACATTTTCCAGGTCATGTGTTTTGCAGTTTAAATCCAAAACAGAGGTCTTCGGGTCATTACCAAAACGAAGTGTTCCGTTTTGATGGCTCATACCGCTTATATCCAAATCATAACCACTCCATTGTACATCTTTATAATCAGTATCAATTTCTCCCAGTTTTATAAAAGTTTCTTTTAATTTTTCTTTCAGCTTTTCATAGGCTGTATAATTGGTTCTGGTATAATTTACCTGAATGCTTCCATCATCACGAAGTGTTACACGGTTGTTTTCATTGGGCAAATCTTCAGCGGTTAACCAAAAATCAATACTCATTTCTTTCAGCTCGTTATAGGTTTTACCGGGAAATAATGTTTCACCCATCCATAAAATGGTATCAGGGTCATTACGGCCCATCAATTGTATTTCTCCCAATGGAAATTCACTGTCAGCAGCGCCATGATAAAAGTCTGCAAGTCCCAGGCTTTTTTGAAACACACTGTCGTTCTTCTTTTTGGTAAATGCTACTAGGCAGCCATTGTGATGCAGCATCAAATTTCTTCCCACCTGGTCGCTGCTGTTGGCAAGTCCGTTAGGATGCTGTTCATTAGCACTTCTTAAAAACAAAGCAGCACTGTTTACCGCACCACAGGCCACAATGATTAAATCACTGCTGAAGAATTGCTCCTCACCATCAACGATAGCTTTTACATTGGTAACTTTACTTCCTGTCTCATCAGTAATGAGTTTCTCAACATAAGCATGTGTTATCATCGTCACATTATCGTTGTTGAGTGCATTGCGTAAAGCAGATGTTTGTGCATCAGCTTTTGAATCTGTAGGGTCAGGAAAACCATCAAAGTTTTCAAGCTTTACGGGAGATTCATTTATGGAAATATCCTGCGGCAGCTTCATTCCCATTGGCAATGGAAAGGGACGCAAACCAATTTGCTCAATCTCCATTGCCAAATCAATTATCACCGGTTCATATGACAGTGGTGGATAACGGTATTAACTTCTTGCTTTGGGCTCAGTAGGGTCGCTGCCACGTTTGCCATGCACATGATATAAAAATTCTGCTTGTGTATAATAGGGTTCATACACATCATAACCCAATGGCCATGCAGGTGATACCCCGCCATAATGTTTTACTTCTTTAAAATCACTTTCACGAAAGCGAAACATAGCAGCACCATAAAACTTAGAGTTACCACCTACGTTGTAATGAATAAAAGGTTTAAAGGGTTTGCCCTCATTGTCATACCAATTTTCATCCGGCCGGTATCTTCCTTTTGTTACCACTTCATGTGCATCCCAGTTTTCCTTTTCTTTAGGTACAAAACCGCCACGTTCCAGTATTAAAATTTTCTTACCGCTTTGTGCAAGCTTATATGCAATGGTACCGCCACCGCTTCCGGTACCGATGATGATGATATCAAAATGATTTTTCATTCTTAAAATTTGAAATACAAAATGAATGCAATCAAATCATTTCAATTGTCGAATGGCCGACGGAATTAAGAAAAATGCCTGGGGCTGTCGGCAGCTGTACATTTACCAGCTATTATCCGGCTTTTCGTTACACGCTCCGTTTCACTACGCTTTTCACTTCAATCCGGCAGCCTGTGGTCAATAGATTTTTTACTCTTCTCGTCATTCAATTGACAATTGCCTTTCCTTTTTCTTCTCAATTTTACAGTTGCAATAAACCTTATCTGAATGAAATATATTTCAGCAATAGAATTTCTTCTTTTTATCATCTCTTGCACAAAAGGAAGATTCATCAGTGATGAAGGCAACCTCGTTCCCTTAACAGTAGAAAAAGATTTATCCTTACCTGCAATCACTATTAACGGCACTCAATTTCATGCAGAAACCTTTGGCAACCCTGCCAACAAAATGCTTGTGATACTTCATGGCGGGCCGGGAAGTGATTACCGTTACCTGCTCAATTGTAAAGCTTTTACAAACAATGGCTATCATGTTGTTTTCTACGACCAGCGTGGTTCAGGTTTATCAAAGCGTCATACTCAAAGCAGTTATTCCATTCAACTGATGATTGATGATTTGAAAGCGGTTATTGTACATTATAAAACATCTGCATCACAAAAAATATTTCTGTTGGGGTATTCATGGGGAGCCATATTGGCTACGGCTTATATCAATCAAAACCCACAATCAGTAAATGGCGTTGTACTTGCAGAACCCGGCGGCTTTAAATGGCAGGATATAAAAGATTATGTAACCCGTACAAGAGATGTTCGTTTTACAAGCGAAGTAGTGAGTGATGCATTTTATACTGACCAGTTTCTTACTGCAAAAAAAGATGAGCATGCTGTTCTTGATTACAAACTGGGTTTGCTGGCTGCGGCTGATGGAGCAAAAGATAACCCAACAGGCAATGAAGATGTATTACCATTCTGGAGGGCAGGTGCTGTAGTAAACAAAGCATTATTTGATTTAGGAGAAAAAGAAAAACCTGACTGGACAACCAATCTTCAATCATTTACCACAAAAGTATTGTTTGCTTACAGTGAAAGAAATAAAGCCTATGGTTTATCGCATGCGCAACTTGTTTCATCAGCTTATCCCAATGTGCAATTAGTAAAAATTAATGGGGCCGGTCATGATTTCATCAGCTTTCCCGGTGGATGGGCTCAATTTTATCCGCTTGCACTCACTTATTTAAACTCACTTTAAATGAAAACATTTATTTCTGTGTTGGTCATTGTAATGATTGCATATAATTCAAATGCACAAACCATTAATTGGCACACATTGCAAAAAGAACAAAAGCATATTCTAACAGCAAACCTTGCTGCAGATTATGCTTTGGACTATGGCGTTGGATATGGATATCAACTGTCGTCCAGATTTCCCATTCTACTAAATGCTTCTTTCTCTATTCCTTCAGGAAATATTATTACGGATGATTATAAAACAAAGATTGGCGGACAGCTCAACTGGCTTAAAACAAAAAACTTCTATTTCAGCTCACAACTTCAGGGCATTTTACGTCGCTACCAAAACTGTTATGCCCGATTGCTAAACTTTGGCTCCGTTATTTCAACTACGGCAGGTTATTATAAACCGCATTGGTTTATTGGTGCTGATGCAGGATTTGATAAAGCGATTATAACTCATTTCAAACACTCTGCGTTATACAAATCAAATTTTCCCGGTGTGAAAGATGGTTGGTATGAACCATCAACAGGTGGTAATTTTTATTATGGACTTCAAACCGGATACTCAATTAAAAAAGCTGATATTTATGTGCGTGCAGGAAAATTAATTGAGCAGGATTTTGAAACAGCACCTATGCTTCCTTTTTATGCAGAACTTGGATTGAATTTCAAATTCAAAAAATAAAATGAAATCCGTTTTTCTTGTTCCTTTACTTCTTTATAACATTACAGGCAAAAGCCAGCTAGTTGATACAACCGCTTATCGAATCACTGTAGAATCACCTGATTCAACCAATCAATTCTTCAAAAAAGACCCCTTATGGCGTGGAGCTGATGGCGCAGCATCCGTTGATTTGGGAAATGGAAAAATACTCTGGCTTTTCAGTGATACGTTTATTTGTACCGACAGTTCAGGATTAAGAACAAAATCAACCATCATCCGTAACAGCATTGCAACACAGAAGGGAAGCAATATTAATCATGCATCTGTAAATTTTTACTGGAACAAATCCAAAAAAACACCTGATGCCTTTTTTAAAGCAAAAGGTAAGTCTTGGTTCTGGACAGGACATGGCATAAGAATAAAAGACAAGCTGCTTATTTTTTTAATTAAAGAACGAGCTGTAAAAACAGGACTAGGTTTTGAAGCTGCTGGTTGGTATGCTGTACTTATTTCAAATCCTGATGAAGAACCTGCTGCATGGAACATGAAGTATATTAAAGGGCCTGATACCTTTGGAACAATTGCAGGTTCAGCAGCAGTTCTAAAAGACGAAACTTATCTGTATGCCTATGGAGCTGTTGAGCCATCTACACATGAAGTTTACCTCCTGCGCTGGAGATTAAGTGAAGCATACCAGGGAGAATTGTCTAACATTGAATGGTGGATAAATGGAAAATGGGCAACAAGAAAAACAAAACTGCCAGTTCCGGAACCTTTGTTTAAAGGAGCTACTGAATATTCTGTTCATTACGACAGTGTATTGCACAAATACATACAGGTGCAGTCCTTTGGTTTTGGTGAAGCAAGTGTGGGTTTTAGAACAGCAAATCAATTAACCGGGCCGTGGACAGAACCAGTAATGATTGATACGCCTGTTTACACAGGTATAAAAAAACCATTAATGTATGCAGCAAAAGCACATCCTCAATTAGAAGGGAATGGAATTTACATCACTTATAATATTAACAGTGTTGATTTTGAAGAGTTGCTTACGAATCAAAGTATTTACTTTCCCCGATTTCTGCTGCTTAAATTCCAAAAGTGAAATTGATAGTAATTTATGAACGCTCTTCATCTTAAATAAAATTATCTGTGTAAGTTTATCTCTAAAACTTCTTATAATATGAAACCAAAACAACAACGAATACTGATTCTGTTTTCGATAAGTATTTTTATTATAGGGGTACTGTTTGCACAGCAGAGACCTTCGCAAAATCATACAAATAAAAATTCAACAGCCTTTTCAAAAACTCCTATTGCACTTTTGGGTGTTTATCATTTTGACAACCCCAATCAGGATCAGTTCAATGTAAAATCAGATAATGTTCTTTCAGTTAAAAGACAAAAAGAGATTGAGCAATTAGTTATCCAACTGGCCCGTTTTAAACCCACACGTATAGCGCTGGAGTTTGATAAGAACAGAAACCTGGGTGATTCACTGTACCAGCAATACCTGAGAGGAGAAAGGCAATTAGGCGCATCTGAAGCGGAACAAATTGGTTTTCGCCTGGCAAAGTATTTAGGCCACAAACATATTTATAGCGTTGATGAACGAAGACTGGAACTTGATTTTAACCCCGGCCCGCTGGCACAGGATTTTGCTCCCCTGCTTGAAGAATTATCCAAAACAGGAAATGAGATTATTGGTCAGATAAATAGCTGGGTAAACAAATATACCATTGGAGGCGTTTTATCCAGGTTAAACCAGCCGGAATTAGACAAACTCAACCTTGATATTTATTACCGCTTTCTTTTGCCCATCGGGAAAGATACGCTGCAACCAGGTGCTGATGCCGTAACAAGCTGGTATAAACGTAACCTCTATATTTTCCATCATATAAAAGAAATTATCAGTAAGAATAAAGAGGAAAGAGTATTGGTTATCTTCGGGCAGGGACACACCGCTATGCTTAAACAATTTCTGCAATCCTCTACAGAATTTGAGGTAGAGGATATTCAGCAGTATCTGCCTAAAAATTAAAAAGCAATTATACCTGGATTAACACATAATCTCTTTTGCATTTGCTTTACATTTAATAAATGAAACCACTCCGCATCGCAATTATTCAGCATCGTCCTGTGCATCTGAGTTTAAAACTATGTATTGAAAAAGCATTGGCCTTATTGCATGAAGCAGCAAAGCAGGGAGCACAACTCATTGTATTTGGTGAAAGCTGGCTCAGCGGTTATCCGGCATGGATTGACCATTGTCCAGAAATGGCCAACTGGAACAATGAAGCTGTAAAAGATGTGTTTGCGCAAATGCATGCAAACAGTGCTGTCATAGATGGGGAAGAAATAAAATGGCTTTGCGGAACTGCGAAAGAACTGGGAGTAATTGTTGGTCTTGGCTTTAATGAAAGAATAAAGCAAGGCCCGGGAAGCGGCACCATTTTTAATTCTTTCATCATTATCAATGCTGAAGGTGCAATTGTAAATCATCACCGTAAACTCATGCCCACCTTTAATGAAAAGCTTTTGTACGGGATGGGCGATGCAGCAGGACTTAAAACAGTGGAAACGGATTGGGGAAGAATGGGAGGATTAATTTGCTGGGAACACTGGATGCCTTTAAGCCGACAAACATTGCATAATGAAAATGAAATTATACATCTCGCTTTATGGCCAACTGTTGGTGATATACACCAGGTTGCAAGCCGGCATTATGCATTTGAAGGAAGATGTTTTGTAATTGCTGCCGGACAAATTATGCAGGTGAAAGATATTCCTGCCGGACTTACATTGCCGGAACATTTAAAGAATACACCCGATAACTATTTACTCAAAGGTGGCAGTTGTGTAATTGACCCGAAAGGAAATTATTTATTAGCTCCTCAATTTGATAAAGAAAACATTCTATACTGCACAATTGAGAATTTTGACACAATCATCAAAGAAAAAATGACACTGGATGTAACCGGGCATTACAACCGTCCGGATTTATTTGAATTTACAGTGAACAGAAAAAGAAACAATTAATTCTTCAAACTTCTAAATATTAAAAGTGCCGTTCCTGCATAACCGGGTGCATTTCTCTTTTATGCTTTGATGGAATAGTATAACTCCAGGCTAACTGCACAAGATATAAATGCAATACATCCTTATTACTATTTCTTACAACAGAATTAATACCCACACCGGTTTCTAAACGACCGAATGATTTTACAGGGAAGCCATATCCGGTATAAATCCAGTTTTCAGCAATAACGGAATTGTGTGGCCCGGAAGTAATAAAATAAATTTCGTTATTAATTTGCCAGTATGTTTTTTTAAAAGGTCTGATTAACCCGGCCTGGTAACGGGCCCTTGTTCCAAAAGCGTCATGATTAGCCGGATAACTAAACCATCTTTGCTCCAGTCTTGCCCGTTGATAAAATTTTAATTTCTTTCCTGCAACAATCAACTGTACCTGCTGGACCAATCTGTGTTCATTACGCCAGTTATCATGGAAAGGGTTGTTACGCTGGAAACCGTAACCACCGCCAATTTTGACAATGACTATTTAATTTATACGTTGCCAGGAGCTGGCTGTAAATCTCCAGCAGGAGCGGATTGTAGGGAACAGACTTAACTGTATAATGTCCTTCCCTTACTTTAAAAGCCGTTAAGAAATTTATATCTGTTTTTTTATTGATGGCATAAGAAACAGAAAGCGAAGGAGTATAACCCGGGAAATGCAAATCCTGTGCCTTTATATTTTCTTTACCAAGAAGAAAAATAGTGATGGATGCAAGTATTAACTTTTTCATCAGCACTAATCTTACGCCTTTTCCGTTTTCTTTTTCTTCTTAGCAGGCGCCTTCTTTTCACTTGCATCATGCAGTTCATATTCTTTTATTACCCGCAGCACTTCTGCCACCCCCCATGCCTGCGCCACACAACCCCGTGGGTGATGCGGTGCATCAGCATCAAATATTTCAGAAACAGAACCAATGCATCCTTCATTCAAATGGTATTTAAAATTGTCAATTACCTTTTTAACTTTTGACTTTTTACTTTTCACTTTAACCAATGCATCCACATAAGGCCCCAGCAACCAGCTCCATACCGTTCCTTGGTGGTAAGACGAATCACGGTGCCATTGGTCGCCGCCATATACACCTATATAATGTGCATCACTCTTTGGCAGGCTTCTTAGCCCAACCGGTGTATATAAATTTTCTTCCACTACTTTTAAAATAGCTTTTGCTTTTGAGGCATCATCTATCAATGAATAAGGCAGACTTAAAGCAAATAACTGGTTAGGTCTTATTTCTGTATCGGCTTGATTGTTTTCATCAATGTTATCATACAAATAGTTTCCTTCCTTATTCCAAAACCTTTCATTAAAACATCGTTTTGTTTTTTCAGAACCGGCATTAATTACAGCAGCATCTTTTTCTTGGTTATTTAATGCTAATAGTTCTGCAAATATTTTTAAAGCATTGTACCACAAAGCCTGAATCTCCACCGGGTAACCCATACGTGGTGTAACCACCCAGGTGCCAATTCTTGCATCCATCCAGGTTAATTGCTGACCCTCTTCGCCACTGTATAAAAGTCCATCTTCCGTTGTATGAATATGATATCTTGTTCCTTTATAATGCCAGTCAATAATATCTTTTAATACAGGGAGTATTTCGTTCAGTACAAAATCTTTATCGCCTGTTGCATCCAGATATTTTTTTATGGCGATGAAATACCAAAGCGTTCCATCTACATTATTATATTCCGGAGGTTCTTTTTCCTGAAAACGGTTGGGCAGCATTCCCATATCTACGCTATGTGCAAAAGCAGATAATATTTTCTTTGCATCATCAAACCGTCCGGTACTTAAGGTGAGTCCGGGTAAACTAATCATTGTATCACGGCCCCAATCTGTAAACCAATGATAACCGGCTATTACTGTTTTTAATGCTTCTTCTCTCCTAACGATAAACTGATCAGCAGCTAATACTAATTGCTGAACGGTTTCATCTGCCGGTTGACCTTTCAGCAATTCCTTTCTTCGCTCTTCTTCTTTGAACATTAATGTCTTTGCATCTCTACCTTCAGGATTTTCTGTGGAGATGATAATGCCTAAGGAATCTCCTTCTTTTAATTCAACTGTCAGCATACCATGATTAAATAAATCTTCAGAGTAATCCAAACCACGGTATTGCTCCACACTGTATTTAAAATTATTAAACCACCTTGGTGTATGTTCGTATGATGAACCGGGCACACTGATAAACACATTTACATTTCCATCCGGTAGATTATGAAAAATCCCCTTATTAAAATCCACATCCCAATGCATTTGCGGACCTGCATGTACAATAGAATGATAACCCCTTGCTGCCATCAATGGCAATAACTCCAGCTGAAATGGAGCAGGCGCTTTCATCACTTCATAATAAACCACTACTGTGTTTTCATTATGAATCATGGCAATTGTTTTCTTTAGTTGAATTCCATTTAAATCATACACCCATTGTGGAAAAATATTTTTTGTAAAACTGTTGAGATAATGATGACCGTTGGGATGAATCACATCACCATCAAAAAGGTTACAACCAAGTTCAATTCGTTCTTCACCGGTTACAACTGTCTCATCCAATTTAGAAAGAAGCACTATCCTGTCTGTGGGCGGATTGATGGCTGCCACAAATAATCCGTGATACCTTCTTGTATGTGCACCAATGATGGAAGAACTACTCCATCCACCCAGTCCGTTTGTTTCCAAATATTCATGCTGCGTGGCATCTTTAAATTTTTTAAGAATATCGTTTTCTTTTTTTAGTTGCATATTTATTTTCTTTGCGTCTTTGCGAGCAATAAATGATGAATAGAAATACAGAACGTACAAGAGACCCGCTAAAGACGGGATTTGCAAAGCGACGTAACAATCGCCTCAATCCTGCACAGCCGCCGGTTTCAACACATCCTTTTCTTTTTTCTCCGTATTATTCAATTGTTGTATCAACTCAGCCACAACACCCGTCCAGCCCGTTTGATGTGAAGCACCCACTCCCCTTGCTGTATCACCATGAAAATATTCATAGAATAAAATCAAATCTTTAAAGTGTTCATCATCACGATAAATACTGTAGTTGTCGTTTGCAGGACGGTTGCCGTTTTCATCTTTTTCAAAAATACTTACCAACCGTTTGGATATTTCTTTGGACACATCGTCAAGTGTTATTTGTATGCCGCTGCCTGTTGGAAATTCTACTTTACAATCATTACCATAATAATTACAATATTGTTTCAAAGCCTTTACCAATAAATAATTCATCGGCATCCACACAGGGCCACGCCAGTTGCTGTTACCTCCAAACAAAGCGCTGGTACCTTCACCCGGCTGATAATCTAAACCAAATTCCTCACCATCAATATGCACACTATAGCCATGCTCATGAATTTTTGAAATCGAACGGATACCCCCTTTGCTTAAAAATTCGTTTTCATCTAATAATGCTTTTAATAATTTCTGTAAACGTTTCTGCGGCACAAGGCTCAATAAAATATCATCATGTTCTTTGAGGTCTTCAATTACTAAATATTGCCCGTTATCTTCTCTGTACTTTTGAAACCATTTTAACCGTCTGTGAAACTCCGGAACTTTTTCAAGCAAGTCCTTTTTCAGCACCAATACTGCAAACAAAGTTGAAAGCCCCACCAGTGAGCGTACTTTCAACGGAATATATCTTCCGTCGGGCATTGATAATACATCATAGAAAAATCCTTCTTCTTCATCCCAACTGCCCGTCCAGTTTTCACCAATGCGGTTTAAACTTTCAGCGATATAAACAAAGTGTTCAAAAAATTTAGTTGTTACATCTTCATAATTAGGATTGTATTGTGCCAGTTCCAAAGCCATCTCCAGCATGTTTAAACAATACATCGCCATCCAGCTAGTACCATCAGCCTGTTCCAATTGTCCGCCGCCGGGAATCATATTACTCCGGTCAAACACACCAATATTATCCAATCCTAGAAATCCACCTTCAAATACATTATTACCTTTATGATCCTTACGGTTTACCCACCATGTAAAATTGATAAGCAACTTTTGAAAAACTTTTTCTAAAAAAGCAACATCTCCTTTTCCTGTTTTCTCTTTTTCCATTTTATACACCTGCAAGCAACTCCAGGCGTGAACGGGTGGATTCACATCACCAAAGTTCCATTCGTAAGCAGGCAACTGTCCATTAGGATGCATATACCACTCACGCAAAAACAAAATCAATTGTTCTTTTGCAAACTGAGCATCAACCATTGAAAGCGGAATGCAGTGAAAAGCCAGATCCCATGCAGCATACCATGGATATTCCCATTTATCGGGCATTGAAATAATATCTTCATTATTCAGAGAATGCCAGTGATGATTACGTCCCGTTTTTCTTGCTTCGGGTGGCGCTACCTGACCCTTGTCGCCTTTCAGCCATTTAGGAATGTCAATGTTAAAATATTGCTTACTCCATAACATGCCTGCGAAGGCCTGGCGTTGAATGTTTTGCTGATCTTCATCAGGGGTTGTAATAATGTTTTGATAAAACAGATCGGCTTCTTTAATGCGTTGGTTAAATGCATTATCAAAATTAGTTCCTAATGCGTCATTCACTCCGTGTTTGCTTAATCTGAGTTTAACAATTACAGATGAATGAGCGGGAATATTGAATTCATAAAACGGGGCAAATTTGGTTCCTTCTGTTTTTTGCTGCAGCCATTCAAAATTACCAGAACTTACTGCACTATGAAAAGCATCTTTTACATAGGGCGTTTCATTTGAACTTTGATACAGTCGTTCTTTATTAGTTTCATTTTCTGTAAAAAGATTACGAAGGTTTTTTTCAAAGTAGAAATGATAAGCACCAATTTCTTCATGATTCAGTAGAAGTTCGTTTTCACGCTGCAATTTCATAGTTGGTTTTTCTTTCATCAAACCAAAGCTCCACAGGTTTCTGAACCAAAGTGTTGGCAATAATGCAAGATATCCCGCTTCAGTGCCTCTATTGTGAATTGTAATACGAATGAGAATATCTTCTGCATCCGCTTTCGCATATTCTATCACAATATCGAAATATTTTTTATCATCAAAAAGGCCTGTGTCGAGTAATTCATATTCCTTTTCAAAGCGATTTCTGTTGCGGTTTGTGTTTACAAGTTCAGCATAGGGATATTCATTTTGTACATACTTGTACAGGTGTTTCATGTAGGAATGTGTAGGTGTGCTATCTAAATAGTAATACAACTCTTTTACATCTTCACCATGATTGCCTTCATTACCGGTAAGACCAAATAAACGTTCTTTCAAAATCGGATCCTTCCCATTCCAAACTGTAATGGCAAAACAAAGCCTTTGCATATCATCACTAATTCCTGCAATACCATCTTCACCCCAACGGTAAACTCTTGAGCGTGCATGATCATGCGGAAAATATTCCCAGGCATTGCCATGTTCACTGTAATCTTCACGAACAGTGCCCCATTGACGCTCACTCAGGTAAGGTCCCCATTTTTTCCAAACGGGTTGATGTAATCTTTTTTCTTCAGCATTCATTATGTTGATTTTAATATGTTTTTAGTTGATTGCGTATGGCTTGTATTATCATCCATTGTCTTCAAACCCGGGATATAACGTCATACCTCCATCTACAAATAATGTAGTTCCGTTTACATAATCACTGTCATCACTTGCCAGCCACACAGCAGCTTTTCCAATATCTTCTACTTGTCCCACTCTTTTTTGCGGAATGAGTTTTAATAATTCCTGTAAATGCGCCTGCGTATCCCATGCATCATGGTTAATAGGTGTGGCTATGGCACCCGGTGCAATTGAATTGATGCGAATCATTTTGGGTGCAAATTCCTGAGCAATGGTTTTCATCATTAACATTACGCCTCCTTTACTGGCTGCATAGTTGGCATGTCCGGCCCATGGAATAACTTCATGCACACTGCTCATGCAAATAATTTTTCCGGCGGCTTTTGATTTTCCATTTACACCACGTCGTAAAAATTCTTTAATGGCTTCTCTTGCACAAAGGAACTGCCCGGTGAGATTAACCCCTATTACAAAATTCCATTGGTCCAATGTCATTTCAGTAAACGGCGCATCTTTCTGTAATCCGGCATTGTTTACGAGAATATCTACAGTGCCGAATTGTTGTATCACATCTGCAAACATTTGCTTTACTTCATCTTCTTTACTTACATCGCATTTGTAAGTGATGGCAGTTCCACCGTTTGCAGCAATTTCATCAACTACTTGTTGTGCCATTATTTGCCCCTGTAAAATGG
>CAYPBV010000032.1:26549-29171 GCA_964409025.1 uncultured Chitinophagaceae bacterium
GTAAAATGGGATAGTTTACCACAACTGTGGCACCTGCTTTAGCCATTTCTTTGGCACAACCGGCACCAATGCCGCTGCTGGCACCGGTAATAATAGCAATCTGCCCTTCTAATTTTTTGTTTGTATTCATATTTGTTGTTTAAAATATAAGCGTTTGTAAAAAAGACCTGTTTACTTTATAGTCTGCAATATCTTTTCGTATAAGTTGTATTTCAAAGTCAGTAATAATGTTATAGTAATTACGGTATGCATCCTGAGGCGTGTTAAACGGATTACTGGTATACGGATTTTCATTTGCATCTGCAGCAGACATGTGGAAGAAATATTCTGCACATTGCAGTTTACGCCACACTTCAATCATTGTTGCATTACCGGTTTTACCCACAAGGTTTGCTATCCGGTAAATTTTATTGAGCATGTTATTCTGCATCATATTTTCGCACCACACACAACAGGCTTCTGTTTGATCTTTCCACGAAATGGGCTGTGATGCCTCATAGATATATTCAGGTGTGTATTGACTTACTGCGGCGGTTGGGGTTTCAAACTTCCAATGTTCATTAATAAGTTCCTGCGGCAATTCTTCAAGGAATTGAAATATGCCGGTTTCTTTTTTCTTATATACACCAAAAGTGGCATAGTCAAGAAACAGGTTTATCACATCTGCCTGGTTTGTTTGTGTATGTATCCACGAAGCAAATTTTGCAGCAGTAAGCGGATGCTCATTCCAGCCTTCGTTGTTAAAATGAAATGCAAGATCATCACTGAGCCGGTAATTCCGTAACAGCAAACCAACGTTATCAATATCCGGGGCTTTATAAAGTTTATTGGGGTTATTATTTTTTAATAGCCGGTTTACACCTTCACAAAGGATCCCTTTTAAACCAAGATGCTGAATAACTGCTGCAATTTTATTGTCATGTATAAGTTCTGTATTGCAAAAAACAGTGGGCTTAATACCAAACAGGCTTTCAGCTTTTGCCCTGTGCATCTGTATTTGTGTTTGAAATTCCTCCCTGGCATACAATGAAGCCAGCGAATGGTAATATGTTTCAGCATAAATATCAGCACAACCTGTTTTAAATAATTTTTGAAGGAGCAGCATGACATCAGGTCTGTATTTTTCCAATAGCTCTATTGTACATCCGCTTATAGAAAATGCAACTTTAAAATTTCCTTTATGCTGTTTAACCAATTTGAGCAGAAGCTTTGTGGCAGGTAAGAAACACAAATCTGCCATTTCATCAATTTGAATAACAGTTGCCTCCTCATCAAAATAGCAATGAGATTTTTCTACATCTAAAGAAGAATACTTCCTTAAACGAAGTGGTATATGAATTCTTAAACTTAATGTTACAATTGACATATTAATTTTTTAAAAAATCAGCTTTCAATAGGTACGGCCGCTGTAGAAACAGAACCGTACACTTTTAAGTCAAAAACCAACTGCTGATGAAAAAACGAAAATAAAAGGTGTTAATCAGGTTTGCTGTCGGCTCAGTTACATTGTACATAAATCAATTCCACATCATACGGTCGTTCAGTTCAATATGCTTGCGGTTGTAAAAAAGTAAACCTGCATCACGCAGTTCATTCAGCAATACATTTACACTTTGTCTTGATGTAGAAATAACATTGGCAATATCAGTATGGGTAAGATAATTTTCCAGGATAATCTTATCGCCCACTTTATTGCCATCGGTACTTGCCCAGTTACGAATAAATCGGATGAGCCTTGCCTTTGCATCATAAAATACCAGATCAGAATGGCGGTTTTCCATTTTTCGGAGTTTCTTGTTCATCATGTTGGCATAGGCCACAGCCATAGCCGGGTGATGTGTTAATAAGTTTTTCAAATCGCTGCTGTTAATCATGCAAACTACTGTATTGGCGGTGAGTGCTTCAGCATATTCATCACAGGAGCACTGGCCATCCATACTTAAATCGCCAAACATGTCGGGCGAGGTAAGTAGATCTTTGATAAGTTCATTACAATCACTGTTCAGTTCAGCGATCTTTACTTTTCCTTTAATGAGGAGATAGATTTTACTGAAACCACCCTCACCATATCCAAAACTTTCGCCACGGTAAACTGTTTTTATTTTCATTACTGAAGTGGCACCGTTTATTTCATGCTCAGCAGCATTCTGAAACAGAGGATGGTTTTTTAAGTAGACATATAAAATTTCGTTTGTCATGGTAAATTGTTTAAAGGTTTTATGATTAATGATGATTAGTTTACAGAAATGCGCAGGATTGGCTTTAAAATATCCTGCATTTCATCATGCGGGTTAAACAGAATTGCTTTAGGAATTATCTTTTTATAATTCACAGTTGGTAATTGAATCAATCCCAGTTCGTAATTACACAGGTATTCAATATCAACAAGTGAGAGCGTATCAAATGCTCCGAAATTCTTTGTATAATACTTTTCAATTTCCCTGCTCATAACGTTTAATTTTCAGTTTTGTGGTTTTTGTTTCTTTAAGATGCTTCCGTAAGTGCCTGCTCAATTTTTTTGGCCAAAACATTTTTGGATGTTAATCCTTTTATGTGATCTATTACTTTACCATTTTTAAAAAAAAGTATGGTGGGTATTTCCAATACACCGTATTCTTTATC